>NZ_JBAPKY010000025.1:0-53263 GCF_037083785.1 Roseovarius sp. D22-M7 | reverse complement strand
CCCCTTCGCCTATGTCGAGGCCGCCGCCAACATCCTCACCAACGCCGCCCTCGACCCATACGGAAAAATCCCCGAATTCAAATTCGCCGCAGTAAGGGTCGAAGCTGCATCGAAACTCGTGGCTGAATGACGCCGCGTTCCACCAACAGGAAAGCAACACAGATGGCACACAAGACAGATATCGAAATCGCCCGCGACGCCAACAAGCGCCCGATCATCGAGATCGGCGCCGATCTCGGCATCCCCGGCGACCACCTTCTGCCCTTCGGGCACGACAAGGCCAAGGTGAGCCAGGATTTCATCAACGGCGTGCAGGACAAGCCGAACGGCAAGCTGGTGCTTGTCACCGCGATCAATCCGACGCCCGCCGGCGAGGGCAAGACCACCACCACCGTCGGGCTGGGCGACGGGCTGAACGCCATCGGCAGGAAGGCGATGATCTGCATCCGCGAAGCCTCGCTCGGGCCGAATTTCGGCATGAAGGGGGGCGCCGCCGGGGGCGGGCGCGCGCAGATCGTGCCGATGGAGGACATGAACCTTCACTTTACCGGGGATTTCCACGCCATCACCAGCGCGCATTCCCTGCTGAGCGCGATGATCGACAACCACATCTACTGGGGCAATGACCTGGAGATCGACGTGCGCCGGGTCGTCTGGCGCCGGGTGGTGGACATGAACGACCGCGCGCTGCGCCAGATCACGGCATCGCTGGGCGGGGTCGCCAACGGCTTTCCCCGCGAAACGGGGTTCGACATCACCGTGGCCTCCGAGGTGATGGCCATCCTGTGTCTGGCCAGGGATCTGAAGGATCTGGAGGACCGGCTGGGGGCCATGATCGTGGCCTATCGGCGCGACAAGACCCCGGTTTTCTGCCGCGACATCAAGGCCGAAGGCGCGATGACCGTGCTGTTGAAGGACGCGATGCAGCCCAACCTCGTGCAGACGCTGGAAAACAACCCCGCCTTCGTGCATGGCGGACCGTTCGCCAATATCGCGCATGGCTGCAACTCTGTCATGGCGACGACGACGGCGCTGAAGCTGGCTGATTACGTGGTGACCGAGGCCGGGTTCGGCGCCGATCTGGGCGCCGAGAAATTCATGAACATCAAGTGCCGCAAGGCCGGGCTGGCACCGTCGGTGGTGGTCTGCGTCGCCACGGTGCGGGCGATGAAGATGAATGGCGGCGTCGCCAAGGCCGAGCTCGGGACCGAAAGCGTCGAGGCCGTCAAGGCAGGCTGCCCGAACCTTGGGCGCCACATCGAGAACCTCAAGAGCTTCGGCGTGCCGGTGGTCGTGGCGATCAACCATTTCGTCACCGACACGGATGCGGAAGTGGAGGCGATCAAGGAGTACGTGTCCCGGCATGGCGCCGAGGCGGTGCTCTCGCGGCATTGGGAGCTGGGCTCGGAAGGCTCTGCCGATCTCGCCCGCAAGGTGACCGAACTGGCCGAGGCCGACGAGGCCGGTTTCGCGCCGATCTACCCCGACGAGATGCCGCTGGCCGAGAAGATCCAGACGATCTGCAAGAAGATCTATCGAGCGGACGAGGCGTTGATGGACCAGAAGATCCGCGATCAGCTCAAGTCGTGGGAAGACCAGGGCTATGGCAACCTGCCGGTCTGCATGGCCAAGACGCAGTACAGCTTCTCGACCGATCCGACCCTGCGCGGCGCGCCCACGGGATTCTCGGTGCCGGTGCGCGAAGTGCGCCTGTCGGCGGGGGCCGGGTTCGTCGTCGTGGTCTGCGGCGAGATCATGACCATGCCGGGCCTGCCGCGCGTGCCGTCGGCCGAAAATATCCGGCTCAACGCCGATGGCGAGATCGAAGGGTTGTTCTGATCTCGTGACCCGGGCGGGGCGCCTTGGCGCCTCGCCCCCGACCGCGGCGGGCCGCGCGGACCATATCAAGCTAGGGAGACTGACAGCGATGGCAGCGACGATCATCGACGGCAAGGGGTTTGCCGGAACCATCCGCGAACAGGTGGCGGGCCACGTGGCCCGGCTGAAAGAAGATCACGGGCTGACGCCGGGCCTCGCGGTCGTGCTGGTGGGCGAGGATCCTGCGAGCCAGGTCTATGTCCGGTCCAAGGGCAAGCAGACCGTCGAATGCGGCATGGCCTCGTTCGAGCACAAGCTCGAGGCCGACACGTCCGAAGCCGATCTGCTGGCGCTGATCGCTCGGCTGAACGCCGATCCGGCGGTGCATGGCATCCTCGTACAACTGCCCCTGCCCGGCCATCTGGACGAGGACCTGGTGATCAATGCGATCGACCCGGCCAAGGACGTGGACGGCTTTCACATCTCGAATGTGGGATTGCTGGCGACGGGACAGAAAAGCATGGTGCCCTGCACGCCGCTGGGCTGCCTGATGTTGCTGCGCGCGCATCACGGCCGCCTGTCGGGGATGAACGCGGTGGTGATCGGGCGGTCCAACATCGTGGGCAAGCCGATGGCACAGCTTCTGCTGGGCGACAGTTGCACCGTGACCATCGCCCACAGCCGGACGCGCGACATCCAGGAGCTTTGCCGCCGGGCCGATATCGTGGTCGCCGCCGTCGGCCGCGCCGAGATGGTGACGGGCGACTGGATCAAGCCCGGTGCGACGGTCATCGATGTCGGCATCAACCGCATCGACGCGCCCGAGAAGGGCACCGGCGAGGACGGTCGCGTCAAGACGCGGCTTGTGGGCGATTGCGAGTATGACAGCTGCGCCGCGGTGGCCGGCGCGATCACGCCCGTCCCGGGCGGTGTCGGCCCGATGACCATCGCCTGCCTGCTGGCCAATACCGTGACGGCCTGCTGCCGTGCCAATGGTCTGGCAGAGCCGGAGGGGCTGACCGCGTGAATATCGTCGTCAAGGACCCGCGATTGCTGATGGGACGGCTGGTGCGCGACAGGATCCTGTCCGAGGTCGCCTCTTACGTGAACAAGGCCGGGCGCATCGGCAAGCTTGTCTCGATCTCGATCGGCGAGGTCCCCGAAATCATGATCTATGTGCGCAACCAGGCCGCGGCGGCCCGGGCCGCCGGCCTCGGCTTCGATCAGCAGCTCTGGAGCGCCGACATCCCACAGGAGGCATGCAAGGCAGCGATCCAGGCGATGAACGACGACCCCGAGGTGCTGGGTGTCATCCTGCAGCGCCCCGTCCCTGCCCATATCAATGTGCGGTCGCTGCAATCGGCGATCCATCCCTTGAAGGATGTCGAGGGGATGAATCCCGCCTCGATCGGCAATATCGTCTACAATGATGTGGCGATGGCGCCCTGTACGGCCGCGGCGGCGGTGGAGTTGATCCGGGAAACCGGATTGACGCTGGAAGGGCTCGAGGTGGTCATGGTCGGCCATTCGGAGATCGTCGGCAAACCCGCCGCCAACATGTTGATGGCCGCCGGGGCCACGGTGACGGTCTGTCACCACATGACCCGGTCGGTCGCCATGCATTCGCGGCGGGCGGATGTGGTGCTCGTGGCCGTGGGCAAGCCGCATCTCATCGGCGCGGACATGATCAAGCCCGGCGCCGTGGTGATCGATATCGGGATCAACCAGATGACCGGGGCGGATGGCGCCGTCACGATCGTCGGGGACGTGGATACCGATGCCGTCAGCCAAGTCGCGGGCTGGATCACGCCGGTGCCGGGCGGGGTCGGCCCGGTGACCGTCGCGATCCTGATGCGCAATGCCGTCAACGCCCATCGACGCCAGACCGACGCGGGCTGGATCGGCTGACGGCGCGCATTGCGCGCACGGCTACATCGCGAGGTAGCCGATGGCGCAAAAGGCCGTCACGCAGCCGCCCCATTGCGGCATCGTCATCCGCTCCTTCAGAAAGACCGCGGCCAGCACGATCGTGAACATCCCGAACATCGAGGACGCGACCGAGGCGAATTCCGGATGCGCCACGCGGCCCGCGGACAGCACCGCCAGCAGCGCGATCCCGTCCAGGGCGCCCATCAGGATCAACGGCACGACCGCCCCGCGCCCGAGAGCAAGCGGCGCGGACCGAACGAGGAGGAATGTCAGCAGCAGCCCGAGCGCCGTCATGCGCGCCAGAAGCGTCGCGTGAAGCTCGCCATCCAGCGCGGCGGCCATCTGGCCAAGCTTGAACGTGACGGCAAAGCCGAGGGCGGAGGCCAGTGACAGCAGGATCGTGGGCCCCTTGGGCGGCGTGGGATCGCCGCTGGTATCGGCGAGGCTTGCCACCACGCCCACACCGGCCACGATCAACAGGACGGCCGCAACCTGATCCGGGGTGATGACCGCCCCCGACAGCGCCGCGAACCCGAGCGAGGCGATCGGATAGGCGCCGATGATCGGGCTGACCAGGCGCACGGGACCGCGTTGGAACGCGAAATACAACCCCAGGCTGGCCACGAGAAACGCGGCCCCCGAGCCGATGGACAGCCAGAAGGCATCTCCACGCGGCAGGCGCAGCGCGTCGTTCGAGGCCAGAACCAACGTGTGAAAGACCAGCCCGGTCGCCAGCACCAGCACCAGCGCCCCGAGCAGTGGTACCGTCCGGCTGAGATAGCGGATCGAGATGTCGTGCAGGCCCCAGCAGACAGCCGCCACCAGGCCCAGGGCAATCGCATTCATTCACGTCCTCCCGTTTCGTCGCGGGCTTGGCGCGGGACGGAACCGCTTGCACCGGACGTCATTTGCTATTATTCTTGAGGTTAAACAATTATTCCAAGAATGCAAACAGCCGGAGTGGACGCATGTTGGACACGAGATACCCGGATGTCACGCCGGGTCCGCCGAAACCCAGCGCAATCGTGCAGCCACGCGTGTTTTCGCTGCCGCCCGGAACGGAACGCTACGTGGTCGAGGGCGCAGGCGCGATCCTTGTCCGGCTGGAGCCGGGAGATAGCCTGGACATCGAGAATACCGAGGGCGGCCAGCCCTGCGAAATCGTCTGCGCGGACACCGGCGGCCGTTTCGACCCCGGCCTGATCGGGGCGGCGGCACAGGGGACGCCGAAGGGGTTGCTTTCGCTTCTGACCTCGGCGGACCAGTCGCTGCGCAGCCTGCGCATGGGGATCGAGGCGCGCGGCCTCGACCTGTCCGCGGCGCGGGCCGTGCATCTCTTCGGGTGCGAGACCCCGGCGGGAACACGCGAAAGCTTTACCGCCACGCGCGAGGGGATCGCGATCATCGCCGCCCCCGGCGGGATCATGGATTTCGAGGGGCAGGACACCGCCACCCCGCTCACCGTTCATGTCCGCCGCGCGGTCATCAAGAGCGTGGCGAGGTTCCATCTGCCCGATCCACTGGCCGATCCGGTGGCGGATATCCGCGTGCATTCCGCCACCGCCGAGGCGTATTTCGTCAAGGCGGGCGATTACATCCAGATCCTCGATGTGGATGGCCGCCAATGCACCGACTTCCAGTGTTTCTCGGCCCGCAAGCTGGACACGGGGGTCGAGCACGCGCTGGACGTGACCACGACCCGCACCCTGATGGGCCATGCCTACCCGATGCCGGGGCTGCACGCCAAGTATTACGACCAGGACATGCTGCCGCTGGTCGAGGTGATCCAGGACACCTGCGGGCGGCATGATGCCTTTGCGCTGGCCTGTTCGGCCAAGTATTACGACGACATCGGCTATCCCGGCCACGTCAATTGCTCGGACAATTTCAACGGCGCGCTGTCGCCGCACGGCGTGACCGGGCGCGCGGGCTGGATGGCGATCAACTTCTTCTTCAATACCGGGTTGGACGCGCATGGCGTGATGTATTCGGACGAGCCGTGGTCGCGCCCCGGCGACTACGTGCTGCTGCGGGCGCTGACCGATCTCGTCTGTGTCAGTTCCGCCTGCCCCGACGACACCACCGCCGCCAATGGCTGGAACCCGACCGACGTTCACGTACGGACCTATGGCGGCAAGGAAACCTTTCAACGCGCCGTCGCCTACCGGCCCACACCTGATTCGGACCCGAAAATGACAAAACAGACAGGCTTTCACGACCGGTTCGACCGGTTCACCGACAATTTCATCGAGTATAACGGCTATTGGCTGGCCAACTGCATGTCCACCGCCGGGCCGATCGAGGAATATCACGCCTGCCGCGAGAAATGCGTTGTCCTCGATCTCAGCCCGTTGCGGAAGTTCGAGATCACCGGCCCTGACAGCGAGGCGCTGTGCCAGTACATCTTTACCCGCAACATCAAGACCCTGCCGGTGGGGGGCGTCGTCTACACCGCGATGTGCTACCCGCATGGCGGGATGGTCGACGATGGCACCATCTTCCGGCTGGGCCGCGACAATTTCCGCTGGATCGGGGGCTCTGACTATGGCGGGGAGTGGATCCGCGAAAAGGCCGAGGAGCTGGGGCTCAAGGTGATGGTCCGCTCGTCCACCGACATGCAGCACAACATCGCCGTGCAGGGCCCCGAAAGCCGCGACCTGTTGAAGAAGATCATCTGGACCGCACCGCATCAGCCGGATTTCGAGGATCTGGCCTGGTTTCGCTTTGCCCCGGCGCGGATCGGCGATGACCGGGGAACGCCGGTCGTCGTCAGCCGCACGGGCTATACCGGCGAGCTGGGCTACGAGATCTTCTGCCACCCCAAACATGCCGGCGAGGTCTTTGACGCGGTCTGGCAGGCCGGGCAGGATCACGGCATCCGGCCCATGGGGCTCGAAGCGCTGGACATGCTGCGGATCGAGGCCGGGCTGATCTTTGCCGACTACGATTTCAGCGACCAGACCGACCCGTTCGAGGCGGGGATCGGCTTTACCGTGCCCCTGAAATCGAAAGAGGACGATTTCATCGGGCGCGAGGCGCTGATCCGCCGCAAGGAGCATCCGGCGCGCAAGTTCGTGGGGCTGGATATCGACGGCAACGTGGATGTCGGCCACGGCGATTGCATCCATATCGGGCGCGCCCGGATCGGCGAGGTCACGTCGGCCATGCGCTCGCCCATCCTGGGCAGGAACATCGCGTTGGCGCGGGTCGATGTGGCCCATCACGAGGTCGGGACAAAGGTTGAGATCGGCAAGCTGGACGGGCACCAGAAACGCCTGCCCGCGACGATCGTGCCGCTGTCGCATTACGACCCGAAAAAGACCAAGCCGCGGTCGTGACGGGGATCGCCGCGATACCCGGGGCGGGACGCGGGCGATGAGCGTCGCGCTGACGCGGATCGGCGGCGAAGCCGCGCTGCGCGCGGTGGTCGAGCGGTTCTACGATCTCGTGGAAACCGATCCGGCGGCCCATCCGCTGCACCGGCTGCATTTTCGCGGCCACGGCCTCGACCACACGCGGCAGGCGCAGTTCGACTATCTCTGCGGGTTTCTGGGCGGCCGCGCCTATTACCGGGAACGGTTCGGCCACATGAACCTGCGCGAGATCCACGCCCATGTCCCCATCCGCGACGCGGATGCGATGCTCTGGCTCGAGACCTTCGACACGGCGCTTGCGGATTGCGGCATGGAGGGGGACACCGTCGACACGTTCCGTGCCACGCTGCGCCGCGCGGCGCTCTTGCTGGTCAATGACGTGCCCGACTGGCGCGCCGAGGCCGACCGCATCTCCGCAGAGCGCCGGGCCTGCCCCGGCACCGCCCCGCCGGACGGGACATGAGGCCGCAGGCAAAGCCCCCGGCGCCGGCCGTGGTGACGCGGGCGGCCACCCGACATCGCGGGCCGTCGTTCCATTGAAAAGCCGGTAAACCGAACATTTTCCCGATTTCAGCCCTTACCCCCGTCCGATCCGGAACAACCCTTTCCCCCTGCCCGCGCGGCTCATAGATTGCGCGTGAACCGACAAGGGAGAGACGACATGACCGACAGCAGCATTCGCCGCACCAAGGGCCGCGGCAAGCGGTATGACAGCATCCTCGACACGATCGGCGACACGCCGGTGATCCGCGTCAACAATCTCGGCCCCGATCACGTGACGATCTACGTCAAGGCCGAGGCGTTCAACCCCGCCGCCTCGGTCAAGGACCGGCTGGCCGTCAACATCATCGAGGCGGCCGAACGCGACGGGCGGCTGAAGCCCGGGCAGACGGTGGTCGAGGCCACCAGCGGCAATACCGGCATCGGGCTTGCCATGGTCTGCGCGCAGAAGGGCTATCCGCTGGTCATCACCATGGCCGAAAGCTTTTCCATCGAGCGCCGCCGCCTGATGCGGATGCTGGGCGCCAAGGTCGTGCTGACGCCCAAGGGCGAAAAGGGCTTCGGCATGTACAAGAAGGCCGAGGAGCTGGCGGAATTGAACGGCTGGTTCCTGGCGCATCAGTTCGAGACCGAGGATAACGCCGCGATCCACGAGGCCACCACCGCGCAGGAGATCCTGGGCGATTTCGAGGGCGAGCGGCTGGATTACGTGGTCACCGGCTACGGCACCGGCGGCACGGTGACGGCAATGGGACGGGTCTTGCGGGACAAGCGCCCCGACACCAAGATCATCCTGTCGGAGCCCGCAAATGCCGCCCTTCTGGGCAGCGGCCACGCGCAGGAGCGCACGCCCGAGGGCAACCCTGCATCGAGCCACCCGGCGTTCGAGCCGCACCCCATTCAGGGCTGGACGCCGGATTTCATCCCGCTCGTGCTGCAGGAAGCCGTGGACAAGAAGTATTACGACGACCTGATCCCGGTCGCCGGGACCGACGGCATCAAATGCGCCCGCGACCTGGCCTCCAAGGAAGGCATCTTCACCGGGGTTTCGGGGGGATCGACCTTCGCGATCTCGTTGCAGATCGCCGAGACCGCCGCACCGGGATCGGTGATCCTGTGCATGCTGCCCGACACCGGCGAGCGCTACATGACCACGCCGCTGTTTGAAGGCATCGGCGAGAACATGAACGAGGAGGAAAAGGCAATCTCGACCTCGACGCCGGGCTATCAGCTGGGCTGACCCTGCCGCGCTGTCGCACAGACCCTGTGCGGTAGCCCCGCTTGTGTTCCGCGCGAGGGGGCTTACCTTGCGCGGCAACGCAAAACGGAAGGACATACCGTCATGAGCGACAGCAGTTACACCCCGCCCGAAGTCTGGACATGGGACAGCGCATCGGGCGGCAAGTTCGCCTCGATCAACCGCCCCGTTGCCGGCGCGACGCATGACAAGGAACTGCCGGTCGGCAATCATCCCTTCCAGCTTTACTCGCTGGCCACGCCCAACGGCGTCAAGGTCACGGTGATGTTCGAGGAATTGCTCGCCGCGGGGCATGACGCCGAATACGACGCATGGCTGATCGATATCGGCGAGGGCGAGCAGTTCGGCAGCGGGTTCGTCGAGGTGAACCCCAATTCGAAGATCCCCGCGATGGTGGATCATACCGGCAACACGCCGCTTAGGGTCTTCGAAAGTGGCTCTATCCTGATGCACCTGGCCGAGAAGTTCGGCGCCTTCCTGCCCACCTCGGGGCCCGGGCGCACCGAGACCCTCAACTGGCTGATGTGGCAGATGGGCAGCGCGCCCTTCCTCGGCGGCGGGTTCGGGCACTTCTACGCCTATGCCCCCGAAAAGCTGCAATACCCCATCGACCGCTTCGCGATGGAGGCCAAGCGCCAGCTCGACGTGCTCGACCGGCAACTGGCCGAGCGCCCCTATATCGCCGGCAACGACTACAGCATCGCCGACATGGCGATCTGGCCGTGGTACGGGCAGCTGTGCCTCGGGCGGCTTTACGATGCGGCGACGTTCCTCGACGTGGAAAGCTACACCTACGTGATGCATTGGGCCAATAAGATCGACGCCCGCCCGGCGGTGCAACGCGGCCGCATGGTCAATCGCAAGTTCGGCGCGCCGCACATGCAGCTGCACGAGCGCCACTCGCCCGAGGATTTCGACACGCAGACCCAAGACAAGATCGGCGAGACCGCCTGAAACGCGGCTGACGAACGATTGGCACGCGGCCGGCTCGATTCCTGCCGCGTGCGGGCGCAAACCGCTTTCGTTTTCGGCGCTGATCGGGCATGACGCCAAAAAGGAGGCCCGTCATGCCCGTCAGCGACACCCAACTGCTTGCCGTGCTCATCGATGCCGACAACGTGCCCGCGAAATACGCGGACGCCATCCTGCGCGAGGTCACGAGTTATGGCGAGCCGGGGCTGCGCCGGGTCTATGGCGACTGGTCGAGCCCGCAGCTTGCCGGATGGACGCGCACCGCGCAGAATCTCGGGCTGGTGCAGCATCAGCAGACCGCCAACACCAAGGGCAAGAATGCCAGCGATATCGGGCTCGTGATCGACGCCATGGACATCCTGCATGCGGGGCATTTCGACGGCTTCGTGCTGGTCTCGTCGGACAGCGACTTCACCCGGCTGGCCAGCCGCATCCGCGAGCAGGGCCTGACGGTGATCGGCATCGGCGAGGCCAAGGCGCCGGACGCGTTGAAGAACGCCTGCAACCGTTTCGTGGCGATCGAGAACATCTACGAGGATAGCGGCGACACGCCGCGCAGCGCGCCGAAGGCCAAGCTCGACAGCGAACGCATCGCCGATGCGCGGCGGCTGATCTTCGTCGCGATGGAGAAGATCGACAGCGACGACGAATGGTATCCGCTGGGCCGCATCGGCCAGCAGATCCAGGCCGACAAGCCAGATTTCGACACCCGCAGTTACGGCAAGAAGAAGCTGAGCGACCTGATAAAGGAATTGAAGGTGTTCGAGACGAAATCGGGCCCCGGCAATCAGCTTCTGGTGCGCCGGGTCGACTGACGCGGCGCACCGACGACCGGGGCCAGGACCCGAAACCTTTCAGAGCCATGTGCACACAAAGCCATGAAAGGAGATCGAGTTGGACACGAGCCTGTGGATCGTCGTCGCGGCGGCGATGGTGACCGCGATCATGACCGGCGCGGGCGCGCTGCCCTTCGCGGTCGTCAAGACGCTGGGAACGCGCACCCTGGGATGGTCGAATGCCGCCGCCGCCGGGCTGATGCTGGCGGCAAGCCACGCGCTGATCGCCGAGGGCGTCGCGCTCGACACCACGCCGACGCTGCTCGGGGTGCTGGCCGGTCTGGGCGCGATCGTTCTGGCCGATCGGCTGTTGGCGCAGTCAAAGGATTTCGACATCGCCGAGCTGCGCGGCGCGGATGCGACCAAGGCATTGCTGATTCTCGGGATCATGACCGCGCATTCCTTCGCCGAGGGCGTGGGCGTCGGCGTGTCCTTTGCCGGCGAGGAGGGGCTGGGCGTGTTCATCACCACCGCCATCGCCTTTCACAACGTCCCCGAGGGGCTGGCGATCGCGCTGGTTCTGGTGCCGCGCGGCACGCCCGTGTGGAAGGCCGCCGGATGGGCGATCTTCACCAGCCTGCCACAGCCGATCATGGCCGCGCCCGCCTATCTGTTCGTCGAGGCGTTCCGCCCGTTCCTGCCCGTCGGGCTGGGGCTGGCCGCCGGGGCGATGATATGGATGGTCTTCGCCGAACTTTTCCCCGACGCGCTGGACAATGTCAAAAGCGGATCGGCCGCGACGGCGGTCACGCTGGCCTTCGCGGTCATGATGGCGTTCCAGATGCTGGTGCTTGCGCATTGAGGGCGGTCGCGGCACCGCAGCGTGATCTTGACAGGCTTTCGCGAACCGGCCTAGGTCCGCGCGACATCGGCACGGGAGCGACACCAATGGCGGTCTTCAAACGGCGTTCGGTCGCGGCGATCCGTGCCGTCCTGCTGCTGTTCGCAATGGCGCTGGCACCCGGCATGGCCCCGCCCGCATTGGCACAGTCCGGCGGCACGGCGGGAACGGAGGCCGTGACCGTCGACCTGGCGCGGGCCGCGCGCGCAGAAACGACGCGGACGCGCGACTTCGTCGGGCGGCTGGCACCGCTGAAGGTGGTCGATCTGGCATTCCAGGTTTCCGGGCAGATCCATGAATTGCCGGTCACCAATGGCCAGATGCGCGACGAGGGCGCGCTGATCGCGCGCCTCGACACGGTCGATTTCGAACTCGCCCTCGAGAATGCGCGCGCCACCTACGATCTTGCCGAGATCGAGTTCAACCGCGCCGCGGAACTGGCCGATCGCGGCACCGCGGCGCAATCGCGGCTGGATCAGGTGCGGGCGGACCGGGCGCAGGCCCGGATCGCGCTGCGCGAGGCCGAGCGGCGGCTCGACCAGGCGACGATCACGGCACCCTTCGACGCGCTGGTCGCCCGCGTCATCGCCGAGCCGTTCATCAACACCACCCCCAGCCAGCCGGTCGTGCGGCTGCAGGATGTGAGCGAGATGCGCGTCATCGTCTCGCTGCCCGAAGAGATCGCGGCGCTGGCCCGCGCCGATGGCCGGAATTTCGTCTTCAGCGCGACCTTCCCGGCCGCGTCGGGCTATGAGGCGTCGCTGACGCTGCGCGAATTCGTCACCGAGGCCGATCCGGTGGCGCAGACCTACGAGGTCGAGTTCGCCGTCACCGGCGAGGTCGACCCACGGCTGCTGCCGGGCATGACCGCCAAGGTCTCGGGCCGGCCGGCGACGGGATCCGGCGCACCGCCGGTGGTGGTTCCGGTAGAGGCCATCGACACCACCAGCGGCACCGACCCGCGGGTCTGGGTGTTCGACCCCGAAAGCGCCACCGTCGCGCCGCGCAACGTTATCCTAGGCCTGCCGCGCGATGGCAATGTCGTGGTGCTGGATGGCCTCGAGACCGGCGACCGTGTGGTGTCGGCGGGTTGGACCGGGCTGACCGAGGGCGCCCGGGTCCGCCCGTCGGGAGGCTGAGATGAAGCTCGACCTCGCCGCGCGCGCCATCGACCGTCCGGTGACCGTGCTGATGATCGTGCTGGCCTGTCTTTTCGGTGGGATCTGGGGGCTCAACACCGTGGGCCGGCTGGAGGATCCGACCTTCACCGTCAAGACCGCGCTGATCTTCACGCCCTATCCCGGCGCCAACGCGGAGGATGTCGAGACCGAGGTGTCGGAGGTCATCGAAAGCGCGCTGCAGCAGATGCAGCAGCTCGACTACATAACCTCGAAATCGACGCCGGGCCTGTCGCAGGTCACCGTCGAGATCAAGACCACCTATGACGGCAGCGAGCTGCCGCAGATCTGGGACGAGATGCGGCTGCGGCTGCGCGACCTGCGCGATCAATTGCCCACGGGCGCGCGGCAATCGAACGTCAACGACGATTTCGGCGACGTCTACGGCCTGTTCTACGCGGTCGAGACCGAGGGCAGCGGCCCCGCCGAACAGCGCGAGATCGCGCGCACCCTGCGGCGCGGCCTGCTGCCGGTCGAGGGTGTCGCCAAGGTCGAGATCCAGGGCCTGATCCCCGAGGAGATCACCGTCGCGATCTCCTCTGCGCGACTCACCAATCTCGGCCTGCCGCCCACGCAATTGCTGGGCGTGATCGACGACGAGAACGACGTCTTCGCCGATGGCGAGGTCTCCGAGGGCACGCAGCGGCTGCGCGTGTCGGTGCCGCGCGGCTATATCGACACCGGCGGGATCGAGGCGCTGCGGCTGGGGGTGCCCGGCGATGTCGGCCAGATCTCGATCTTCGACATCGCCCGCGTGACCCGCGCCGAGGCCACACAGCCCGAGCAGATCATCCGCCACAACGGCAAGCGCGTGTTCACCCTGGGGATTTCCGCGCTTGGGTCCGCCAATGTCGTCGAGGTCGGGGCAAGGGTCGAGGAGCGCCTGGCAAGGCTGATCGACGAGGCCCCCGACGGCGTCGCCGCCCGCCCGATCTACGAGCAGCACAAGGTCGTCGACGACGCCGTGACCGACTTCCTGGTGTCATTGGTGCAGTCGGTGGCGATCGTGATCGGCGCGCTGATGCTGGCCATGGGCTGGCGCGCCGGGGTGCTGGTCGGCACCACGCTGGTGCTGACGATCCTCGCGACGTTCTTCTTCATGGCGGTGCTGGATATCCAGATGCAGCGGATCAGCCTCGGGGCGCTGATCATCGCGATGGGCATGCTGGTCGACAACGCCATCGTCATCACGGAAGGCATGGTGGTCGGCATGGCCCGCGGCAAACCGGCCCGGACCGCCGCCGCCGAGACCGAGCGCGACACCTCGATCCCGCTGCTTGGTGCCACGGTGATCGGGATCATGGCCTTCGCCGGGATCGGCCTGTCGCCGGACCAGTCGGGGGAATTCCTGTTCTCTCTGTTCGCGGTGATCGCCATCTCGCTGTTGCTGAGCTGGGTGTTGGCGGTGACGGTGCTGCCCTACATGGGTGCCAAGCTGTTGCGCAGCACGGCCGAGCCCGTGGGCGATCCCCATGACGGCGTCATCTATCGCGGCTATGCCCGGATCCTGAAGCTGGGTCTGCGCGCCCGCTGGCTGGTGCTGCTGGCGGCGGTCGCGGTGACGGTGGGCGCCGTGCTGGCCTTCGGGCAGGTGAAGCAGGCTTTCTTTCCGCGGTCCAACACGCCGCTTTTCTACGTCGAGTACCAGCTTCCCGAAGGCGCCGACATCCGCGCGACCGAGGCCGACATGGTCCGGCTCGAGGATGCCGTGCGCGGTCTCGACGGGGTCACCGACGTCACCACACTGGTCGGGCGCGGGGCCAGCCGCTTCATGCTGATCTACACGCCCGAGCAGCAAAGCCCCTCTTACGGGCAGTTGATCGTCCGCGTCGACAGTGCCGAGGCGATCCCCGCGCTTGCCGAAGAGATCCGCCGCACCCTGCCGCAGCGCTTTCCGCGCGGCCTGCTGCGGGTGGAGTTGCTGACCTTCGGCCCCCCCACCGGGGCGGATGTCGCCGCGCGCTTTTCGGGGCCGGATCCCCAGGTGCTGCGCGGCCTCGCCGAGGAGGCGCTGGCGATCTATCGCGCGTCGGACGCGGTGACGAATATCCGCACCGACTGGCGGCAGCGGGTGATCACCATCACCCCGGTGATCGACGAGGCGCGGATGCGGCTTGCCGGTGTCAGCCGCGAGGCGATCGCCAACACGGTCCAGTTCGGCACCTCGGGGCTGCAGGTTGCCACCCTGCAGGAGCAGGACACCCAGATACCCTTGCTGCTGCGGCTGGCGGGCAACGAGCGCGAGGGCGTCGAGCGCCTGCGCGATCTCGACGTCTGGTCGCAGGCCGCCGAGCAATACGTGCCGATGTCGGGCATCGTCGAGCGCTTCGAGCCGCGTCTCGCCGAGGCGCGGATCCAGCGCCGCGACCGCCAGCGCACGATCACCGCCGAAGGTTTTGCGCGCGGTGATCTGACGGCGAACCAGGCGTTCACCTCGGTCCGCGCCGAGGTCGAGGCCATCGAGATGCCCCAAGGCTACGCGATGGAATGGGGCGGCGAGTACGAAAGCTCGTCCGACGCGCAGGCATCGCTGGGCCGGCAATTGCCGCTCAGCTTCCTCGTGATGCTGGTGATCTCGATCCTGCTGTTCAACCGGCTGCGCCAGCCGGCGATCGTCTGGCTGGTGGTGCCGATGGCGGTCACCGGCATGGTGCTTGGGTTGCTGACGACGGGGCTCGCCTTTACGTTCACGGCGCTTCTGGGGTTGTTATCGCTCTCGGGGATGCTGATCAAGAACGCCATCGTACTGGTCGGGGAATCCGACCGGCTTCGCGCCGAAGGGGTCGACGATTACGACGCCGTGGTGACCGGCGCCGTCAGCCGTCTGCGCCCGGTGATCCTTGCCGCCGGGACCACGATCCTCGGCATGACGCCGCTGCTGCCGGATGCGTTCTTTGCCTCGATGAGCGTGACGATCATGGGCGGGCTTGCCGTCGCCTCGGTTCTGACGCTGATCGTCGTTCCGGTGCTCTACGCGCTGTTCTTCGGCATCCGCCCGCCGGATCGCACGACCTGAGGCGCGGTGATCGCCCTCAGAAACGCAGGTTGAAGTAACGTGTCAGCCCCAGCGTCGCGGTCCACTGGTTCTTTGTTCCCTGCTGGACGATGGGCGAATCGGCGGCATCACCGCGCAACCGGTCGTAGCGCACGGTCGCGGTGATGCCCCAGTCGCCGCGGACCGGCTGGTAGGCGCCGATCTCGAACCCGGCGGCGTAGATGGCGCGGCTGGGGGTGAACGCCTCGAATGCCGATCGCGCCGCTTCCGAATCGCTGACCCCGAAATAGGTCCGCATGAAGCGCGAATTGCCAAGCTCCAGCCTCGGCCCGGCATGCAGGATCGCGCCACGCTTGCCGCGAAAGATCGCGTTGACGCCGATCTCGGCCGCGACCGATTCGTGGCCGAAGAAGCCGTAGCGCAGCTCGCCGTAAGCCTGCCAGGTCTCGCGCGTGTGCTGCAGGCCGAGGCCAAGCTCCAGCGCCGCGTCGACGTCATTCAGCCCGGCGAGCTCTTCCTTGCCCTCGCGCTCTGGGATGAACTGCAGCGCCCCGCGATAGAAGGTGCCCGGCGCGAACTCCCTCGGCCCGTCGGGATCGCGCAGTTGAATGCCGCCGATGCGCAAGCCGGTAAAGCCGATGCGCCCGTTGGGCGTGACACGATCGGATTCCGCACCGAAGTAGTCCGGCGAGACCCGGACGCCCCCGTTCAGCGAAAACGCGACCGCCCGGTCCTGCGCATGGCTCGGCTGGCCGGTCACGGCCAACGCGAAAACCGCAGCGACGATGCCGAAGCGAAACAAGGACATTGGAGACCCCTTCAGAAGAACACGATCCGCCGGTTTCGGCGGCCCCTGTATATGAACGCGCGCGCCACGCTTTTCCACGGGCAGCACCGACCCGAGGCGCAGCAGGCGGTGTGTGTTGCCGATAACCCACAACGCGCCTGCCGGCACATCCCGACGAGCGGCCGCCTCGGGGGATACGACGGCTTTGCATCCATCCCATTGATCGCCGGCCCGAATGGTGGCACATCGAAACGGCCTGTTAACGCCTGACCCTTAAAAGGTACTATGATGATACCCATACCTGAGCCGTCAGCGCACGGACGTGGTCAGGACCGGTCGAACCCGCCTGTTCGCTGCGCCGCGGCACAACCCTTGCAGATGCGCTTGGTTTGCTGTGTAGTCGCACGCGTGTGGCGGTGGCGTTGAAAAGGTGTCGGACATGGAATTCTTGAGAGCCCGGGCGCATGATTGATCTCGAAAACTGGAAAAAGGTCTGGGCGCTTCTCGACGCGCACGAAAAGCGCAAGGCCTGGATCACGCTGGGTGTCGTGATCATCGCCGCGCTGACATCGGCGCTGATGGTCAGTTCGATCATGCCCTTCCTGTCGGTCCTGTCGGATCCCGCGCGGATCGAGCAGGTTGCGGCCCTGAAATGGCTTTACGACACGTTCGGATTCACCAGTGAATACAATTTCGTGGTCGCTTTGGGGGTCGCGTCGATCACCGTAATCCTGCTGAGCAGCGTGATCCAGATCGCGAAGGGCTACGTGCTGTCGCGGTTTTCCCTGATGCGGGGGCATTCCATCAGCTTTCGTCTCATGATCGCCTATTTGCGCCAGCCCTACGCCTTTTTCCTCAACCGGCACACCGGCGAGATGACCACCCGGGTCCTGTCGGAAGCACAACAGGTGGTAAACCAGTTCCTTACCCCGGCCGCCGAATTCATCGCGGCGGTCTGCACCGTCGCGGCGATCGTCGGACTGTTGTTATGGGTCAACCCCGTGATCGCGCTGATCGCGTTCGGGGTTCTGGGCGGTATCTACGGCACGATCTATTCGTTAAGCCGGCATGTTCTGAAGCAGTTCGGATACACGCGTGCGCGGGCCAACAGCACCCGGTTTCGCGTCGCCAGCGAGGCATTGAACGGGATCAAGGATATCAAGCTTCTGGGGCGTGAAGGTTCCTATGCCGCGAGATATGCCGTTCCCTCGAAGAAGATGGCGCGGGCGCTGGTATGGGTGCAGGTGCTTGTCCAGGTGCCGCAACTCGCCCTGCAGGCCGTGGCGTTGAGCGGGGTGATCCTGCTTTGCCTCGTGCTGCTCGACCCGCAAGGCTTCGCATCGGGTGCGGCGCTCGGCGGCATCCTGCCGACGCTTGGCGTGTTCGCCTTCGCCGGGCAACGGATGTTGCCGGAACTGTCGAAGCTTTACAGGACGCTTTCGCAACTTCAGGCGGGCGGCGCGGCAGTCGAGGCGGTTTATGACGATCTGATCGACAAGGCCGGATCCGGATCGTTGCCCGCCGCCCCACCGCCCGAGATGGGGCTTTCGCAGGGCCTGATGCTCGAAAATGTCTCTTATCGCTATCCCAATGCCGAGCATGTCGGGCTGAAGGCCATATCGCTCGAGATCCGCGCCCGTGAAAAGATCGGCATCGTCGGAAGCACCGGGGCCGGCAAGACCACCCTCGCGGATCTGATCCTGGGGCTTCTTACGCCCAGCGCCGGCCGTCTTCTTGTGGATGGTGAAGCCTTGACCGACGAGAACATCCGGGCCTGGCAGCAAAGCGTGGGCTACGTCCCGCAGGACATCTTCCTGACCGATGCCAGCATTTCCGAGAACATCGCCCTTGGCGTGCCGCCGCAGGAGATCGACGAGGCCCGCGTGCGCCGTGCGGCTGAAATTGCCCGGATCGACACCTTCGTCCGCGAAGAGCTGCCCGACGGCTATGCCACGACGATCGGCGAGCGGGGGGTGCGGCTGTCGGGCGGCCAGCGACAACGCGTCGGCATCGCCCGAGCGCTTTACCACGACGCCGATCTCATCGTTTTCGACGAGGCGACCTCGGCGCTCGACAACCTGACCGAGCGCGAGGTCATGGCCGCCATCGACGCCCTGCCCGGCGACAAGACGGTGCTGATGATCGCGCATCGGCTGAGCACCGTGCGGCGGTGTGACCGGATCGTCGTGCTCGATCAGGGACGCCTGGTCGGGGTCGGCTCGTGGGACACCCTGATCAAGGAAAACGCGGCGTTCCAGAAGATCGCCAACCTCTCCGAAGTCGCGTGACCTGACGCCCCTCGGATGGGGGTTGCACCGGACGTGGGCGGCGGATTTGGACGCTCGGAAAGGTGCCGGGCGTTCGGGCTGAGGCAGGACGCGGACCGCGACTGGTCCGACCGGTACAGAGCGTTCGCACCGAGCGCACCCAATCCGGCCTTGGGCCGGCAGTCGATTTCCTGACCAACGGACACGCGACGCCGAGGTGGACGGCTGGCGAGACGCGCTTGCAACCGCCGCATGTCCCCGCGCATCGGCCCGCACATCCTCGAACACTTGAGGCACAGCTCTCCGTAGTGGCGAATTCCGGATACAACTAAAAAGTGTTTCAAAAAACTTTAAAACCATATATGATAACGTTAACCTCGAAGTTGGAAAGTGTCGCGAACGCGCGGAAACTATCATCGAAGGCAGGCTTTCATGATGATTCTCGACTGTACTCTCCGCGATGGCGGTTACTACAACGACTGGGATTTCTCCCCGGAGCTCATCAGGGATTATCTGGCTGCCATGAAAGCGGCGCAGGTCAACGTGGTCGAATTGGGGTTCCGCTCTCTCAAGAACCAGGGGTTCACCGGACCATGTGCCTACACGACCGACCAATTCCTGCAGAATCTTGTCATCCCGGAGGGGCTCTTGGTCGCGGTCATGGTCAACGGTGCCGAGCTTTGTACAGAGCTTGGCTGCGAACCGGCCTTGCAGCGGCTTTTCCCCATGCCCGCTGCCGACAGCCCCGTCGATATCGTGCGGTTTGCCTGCCATTTCCATGAGTTGCCACAGGTTCTGCCGGCTGCCGGCTGGCTGGTCGATCGGGGATACCGCGTCGGGCTCAATCTGATGCAGATCGCCGACCGGACGCGGGCCGAGGTGGCGGAGTTCACGCGCCTCGCCGGTGAGTGGCCTGTCGAGGTGGTCTATTTCGCCGACAGCATGGGCGGCATGACCCCCGATGACATCTCCCGGCTGGTCGGCTGGCTGCGCGAGGGATGGGACGGACCGCTCGGCATCCACACGCATGACAACATGGGCCTCGCCCTGTCGAACACCCTGCGCGCGCATGCCGACGGGGTGACATGGCTGGACGCGACGGTTACAGGCATGGGTCGTGGCCCTGGCAATGCCCGAACAGAGGAACTGGTCATCGAGGTCGACGCGCTGAGCGAGAGCAAGGCGAACCTTGTGCCGTTGATGACCCTGATCCGCAAGCATTTCGGCCCGATGAAGGCGCAATATGGGTGGGGCACCAACCCCTATTACTACCTCGCCGGCAAGTACGGGCTGCACCCCACCTACATCCAGAAGATGCAATGCGACGCCCGTTATGACGAGGAAGACGTTCTGGCGGTGATCGATCACCTTCGCACCGAGGGCGGCAAGAGTTTCAGCTTCGACACTCTCGATTACGCGCGACAGTTCTACCGGGAAGACGCGCATGGCAACTGGAACCCAGCCGAGCTCATGGCCGGCCGCGAGGTCCTGATCCTCGGGACCGGCCCGGGTGTCGCCGCGCACCGTCCGGCGCTTGAATCTTTCATCCGCCGCACGCGGCCGCTCGTGATCGCGCTCAACACCCAATCCGCCGTGGCGTCGGATCTGATCGACCTGCGGATTGCCTGTCACCCGTTGCGCCTGCTGGCGGATGCCGAGGATCACGCCAAGCTGCCGCAGCCGCTGATCACCCCCGCCTCGATGCTGTCCGACGATCTGGTGGCGGCCTTCGGCGACAAGCGTATCATGGATTTCGGACTCGGCGTGAAGCCCGGCTGTTTCGAATTCCACGCAACCCATTGCATCGCACCGGCCCCGCTGGTGCTGGCCTACGCACTGGCCGCGGCGACCAGCGGCCGGGCCACGCGGATCCTGATGGCCGGGTTCGACGGCTATCCCGATGGCGACCCGCGCAACGAGGAAACAAGCGAGATCCTCGAGACGTACCGGCGCCATACCGACGAGGACCGGTTGATCGCGATCACCCCGACACGGCACCGGCTAAGGGGCACCAGCATCTACGCACCTACGGTGTAAGGGCCGATACGTGAGCACCTCGGAAACCGCGCCCGTCACCGCCTTCCTGCCCTGTCGCAAGGGCAGCGAGCGTGTCCCGCGCAAGAACATTCGCCCCTTCGGCCCGGCCGCGCATGGCCTCGTCGAGATCAAGCTGGGCCAGTTGCTGGGCTGCGCGGCGATCGACCAGGTTGTGCTGTCGACCAATGACGACGAGATCATCGACTTCGCGCACGGCCTTGCCGCGCCCCGGCTGACCATCCACCGGCGCGCCGAGCACCTGTCCTCCAGCGCCACCAGCACCGACGACCTGGTCGCCCACGCAAGCGACCTTGTCGGCGCGGGCCATATCCTGTGGACGCATGTCACCTCGCCGTTCATCACCGCCGCGCTCTACGCCGAGATCATCGCGGCGTATCGTCTTGCCTTGGACGACGGGTACGACTCGCTGATGACCACGACGCCGTTGCAGGCGTTTCTGTGGACCGAGGACGGACCGCTGAGCTATGACCGCAGCATTGAGAAGTGGCCGCGCACGCAGACGATCCCCCCTGTCCACGAGATCAACAGCGGCGCGTTCCTGGCGCCGGTGGACATCTATGCACGCCATCACGACCGGATCGGCGCACACCCCCGCCTTTACCCGCTCGATCGCCTGACGGCGTTCGATATCGACTGGGAAGCGGATTTCGTGATCGCCGAACAGCTTTTGCTGAAAGATCTTGCATCTGCGTGATGCTGGAAAAGGGCTGACCACGGCTGATGAAAAAACTCATCGTGCATATCGGGTATCCCAAGACGGCAACCAGTACCCTGCAGAAGAACGTCCTCATTCCGTTGCACCGGCAGCGACGTCTGAATTATCTTGGCGAAGAGACGGCTTTCGATATGGGCGCGCTTCATCACGACAGCAAATTCGTGAAGAACATCATTCTCGGCGGGCCGGATGAGTTGACATTCGCGTATTGCGTCCCTTCGGAAACGTTGGAGCATTACCGCGGGAAGGGCATCGATCCCGCCAGACGGCTTGCAAGCAACAAGGGGTTTCTGAGCGCGTTTCTAAAGGAGGAAATGATCAATGTCCTTTCCTTCGAAACCTTGCTCATGCCCTACCGGGCGGTCACGGCCTGGACGGATTTCCCTCGAAAGCTTCATGATGCGCTCCCGACAGACCGGACTGATGTCCAAATCGTCATCACATTTCGAAATCAGGCGGCCCTGATGGAGAGCCTCTTTTTCGAAAAAAGCGCGGGACTTTACCATCGATCAGTGTTTTCGACCCCCAGACAGTTTTACTTCGAGGATGCACCCGGGTCCACTTTGCGCGATGCCGAGCAGGTCAATATCTTCGACTTTCTCACGACGCTCGCGGCATACGAGGATGTTTTCGGGAAGGACAATATCCACGTATTGTTTTACGAAGACATTCTGGAAAGACCAGAGGATTATTTTGATACTTGGGCCAAGCTTCTGGATGTTCCTGCATCCGAAGTTTCCACTTTATTCACGGAACAACCAAAGTCCAGAGTCTCCTCTGCCGGGAAGGACCACTTCAGACTGAGAGTTTCTGCATTCGACTACTTGCTGATTAGCAAACGCGTATCCGGTCGCGCGCCGCGCGGCGACGGAGGTGGAAAATCTTTCGCAATGCGCATTGCTGGCGCCTGCAAGAGGCTTCCCCTCGTCTCGAGATGGAAGGTCGATGTGAAGATACCCAAGCTCACGCAATGCGAGAAAGACGCCATATATCGACATTTCAGGGAGTCGAACGCCGAGGCTGCAAAGATTTACGATCTCGACGCCACGAGACTGAAAGAATACGGGTACTTATGATATGCGGGGCACCGTTGAAACCGCAAGAACCCTGATCTTCGATTGCGACGGGGTCGTGCTCGAGTCCAACCGCCTCAAGACCGAGGCCTTTCGTGTCGCCGCCGCGCCTTATGGCGACGCGGCGGCGGATGCGCTGGTCGCGTATCACGTCGCCAACGGCGGCATCTCGCGATATGTGAAGTTCGCGCATTTTCTCGATCACATCGTGCCCGGGCATGCCCCGTGGCGGGACGGTCCGGGGCTGCAGGCGTTGCTATCGGCCTATGCCGGGGCCGTGCGCGCGGGGCTGCTGTCCTGCGCCGTGGCGGAGGGGCTGGACGCGCTGCGCGCCGCCACATCCCGGGCGCGCTGGATGATCGTATCCGGCGGCGATCAGTCGGAATTGCGCGAGATATTCGCCGCGCGGCAGATCGCCGGGTATTTCGATGCAGGCATCTTCGGCAGTCCCGATACCAAGCACGAGATCCTCGCGCGCGAACTGTCGGCCGGCACCATCCGCCGCCCGGCGTTGTTCCTCGGCGACAGCCGTCTCGATCACGAGGCCGCCACCGGGGCCGGGATCGGTTTCGTGTTCGTCGCCGAGTGGTCGGAATGGGCGGAGGGTGCGATCCTGGCCGAAACGCAAGGTTTTCCCGTGACACCCCGCCTCGCCGATTTGTTGGAGACCTGACATGGCTCTCAAGCCACGCCTGAAGGCCATGGCACAGGCCAGTCTGCCCACACCAGTGACCGAGACCTTGCGCGCGGCGATCCGACGGATACGGCGCCAACGGGCGAAGCTGGGCAAACGGTGGCGGGCGTGGAAGGCACCGCTGCTCCATGCGCGCCTGCTGGCCACGCATCGCGGCGCCCGGCCGATCCGCGTCGCCTTCCTTGTGTCGAACACGGCATCCTGGAAAGTCGGCCCGGTCCTTTCCCGCATGCTGGAGGACGAGGATTTCCAGACGATCGCCGTAATTTGCCCGGTGGTTGCCGGGCAGTTGTCGCATGTCGCGGACCAGACCGCGGAGGCCGTGCGCCGCTATCTTGACATGCAGGGGTTTGCGTATGTCGACCTGACGGGCGTCGATGAGAGCGACGCGAAGGCCGAACTCGACAGGCTCGACCCGCATCTGGTGGTCTTCACGAATCCGCACAGGTTGGTGCCCGAGGCCCTGCACGACGATCTCTTTCGCCAGAGGCTGTCATGCTACGTGCCCTACAGCCACGAGGTCATGCAGTACGGCGACGATCAGGAACAGCACAACCAGGAGTCGCACAACGCATTCTGGAGGATATTCGTGCCCCATGACGCCAGTCGCCGTTGTTATGCCGAGGCGCGCATTCGCGGCGACGCCGGGGTTTCGGTCACCGGATTTCCCGCCTGCGAGCCGCTGATGGAACCGGCCACGGCGCGCGAGCCTTCCCCGTGGCAACCACAGGATCGGGCCAAGGCCCGCGTCGTCTACGCGCCGCACTGGCTGTGGCGGCCGGATATCAAGATGGCGACGATCGACACCTTCGGGGACGCGATGATGCGGATTGCCGATGACTATCGCGAAGATATTCAATGGGCCCTGCGCCCGCACCCGATGTTGCGACCCAAGCTGATGGAGGATCCCGCCTGGGGGCCGGCGCGCACGCAGGCGTTCTTCGATTTCTGGGAACACTCGGAATTTTCGCAGATACACGAAGACGACTACGTGCCGCTGTTTCGCACCTCGGACGCCTTGATCCACGATTCCGGGTCGTTCCTCGCGGAATACTTGTACCTTCGAAAGCCCGTCATGTACCTGATGACGGAGGAGACGGGGGACAAGTATTTCAACTCATTCGGTCGCGCGGCGATCACCGCCTGCGAGGTCGGCCGCAGCGCCGACGAGATCAGACGGTTCCTCGACGACCTGCTTGCGGGGCAAAGCGCGCCGGTCGGTCACAGCGCGTTCTTCAGACAGGAGATCGCGCCGCATCTCGAAACCCCGCCATCGCAAAAGATCTGCGACGAGATCAAGCGCGCAGTCACCTGAGCGGGCGCGCGGATCAGCCGGTCAGCCGCGCAAGCACCGCGTCGCGGCTCTCGTCGATGTCGCCGGTTGTCGAAACGGTATGCCAGCCCGTCGACGCCGGCGCGCGCGCCAGTTGCCCGGCCAGCACATCGGCATCGGCATCCGAGGCGCCGGGATCGCGGGTCTCGATGCGCGCGCGAAGCTCGTCCGGGTCGGCCCGAAGCCAGACACCGTCGAACGGCACGCCAACGGCGCGGGCCGCGGCCTCGATCCGGGCGCGGTCCTCGGCGCGGTCATGGACCGCGTCGGCGATCACGGTGACGCCGTCGGCCAGCAGCCCTTCGGCTCGCTGCGCGATATCCGCGTAGACGCGCGCCGAGACCTCGGGCGCGTAGGCCTCGGACGGCAGGGCCTCGTCGGGGGCTGTGTCGAACATCGCCTTGCGCGTGCGGTCGCTGGCGATCACCCGCGCGCCCGGCGCGGCACCCAGATGTGGGGCGAGCGCACCGGCCAGCGTCGATTTGCCGGACCCGCTGAGCCCACCGACGGTCACCAGCCGCGCAGGGCGTTGCACGAGCATATCTTCGGCAAGGTCGAAATAGGCGCGCGCGCGCTCGGCGAGACGGTGATCTACGCCATCCCCGGTGCTGGCCTGCGTCGCCGTGACATGCGCGCGCACCGCGGCACGCAGCGCCATGAAGAACGGCATCAGGACATAGCCATCCTCGTGACCCGCGCTGTCGCAATAGCGGTTCACGATCTGCGACGCCTCGGCGCAAAGCCCGCGATGCCACAGGTCCATCGCGAGAAAGGCCAGGTCGTAGAGCACATCCACGGTCGCCAGCGCCTCGTTGAACTCCAGGCAATCGAACAGGCGCACCCGGCCTTCGAAAAGGCAGATATTGCGCAGGTGCAGATCGCCGTGACAGCGCCGCACATGGCCCGCCTTCGCCCGCGCGTCGAGCCGGGCTGCGTGGATGTCGAGGGCGCGCCTGAACGCGGTGTCGAGGCGCGCGATCTCGTCTTCGGAAAAGACCGCACCTTGGCGGAAGGCGGCCGCGTTGACGTCAAGCACCGATGCGATGTTGCCCGCGCCGTCGGCGGCCTCGTCAACGGCGGCGCCCGCGTGGAACGCGGTGATCTCGTGTGCCAGCGCATCGAGGTGCCGCGCCGTCAGCGCGCCGCGCTGTGCCATCGCGTCGAAAAGGTCCTCCTGATCGAAGCGGCGCATCTCGACCACCGCATCCAGAAGCGCGCCCGCGCCGTCGAATTCGGGGCCTTCGGTGATCTTATGCACGCCGAGATAAAGCTCGGGCGCGGTGCGGCGGTTGAGGCTGAGTTCGGTCTCGCACGCCGCCAGCCGCTGCGCGGGAGTGGAGAAATCGAGATAGGGCAGGTCCAGGGCGCGCTTCAGCTTGAAGCAGCGATCGCCGATCAGGAAGAGATGCGAGATATGCGTGTCGATCCGCTCGACCGGGCCGGCAGTTCCGAAGCTTGACGGATCGCCAAGGAAAGCGCGAACCGCGTCCTGATCGTCATCTGCCATTCTTTCGTTCCCTTTCGATCTGTGGACCCAATATCGCGCACCCGGCGCCGGTCAGCCTTGATACCGGTCAATCGGGCAAGCCCTCGCAGCACCGCGCCATCGCGGCCCGCTCATGGCGCCGGCTGCAGGAAGAGCGCCAGCGCACCGGCGGCCAGCACCACGACGTAGACGCCGATGACGCGGCCACCAAGGCCAAGCCCCCCAACCACGGCGGCGATCCCGCCCTTCACGGCCGTGTTGACGGCGACGGCGAGGAATATGGCGTTCGCCGCGACGGCGGCGGTCAGATCCGTGCCGGTCATCCGCGCCACCGAGATCGTCAGCGCGTCCACGTCGTTGCTGCCCGACAGCGCGGCGGCCGCATAGATCCCGGCCTCTCCGAACCAGGTGTCGAGGTAATGCGTGCCCAGCACCACCAGTGCGAGGACCGCGCCGAAGGTGACCGCGGTCGTCAGCGCAAGCGGGTTGGGGATGGTCTCCACCTCGGCTTTCCGCGCGGGTTGGCGGGGTCGGGTGACGTGCAACAGCAGCGCGGCGGCAAAACCGACGACGGCCATCGCGGACATCGACGGCGCGAGCGGGGCAAGAAGCGTGGGCTCGAAGATGCTCGCGACGACAAGCACGCGCAGGAACGTCACCGATCCGGCCGCGACGGTGCCGATCGCCGCCAAGGGTCCGAGGGCGGGATCGTCGCGCACCAGGCGCGACAGTGCCAGCGTGGTCGAGGTGGACGAGGCCAGCCCCCCGAACAGCCCGGTGATGACGATCCCCAGTTCGGCGCCGGCCAACCGCATGGCGGCGTATCCGAAGAATGACAGCCCCGCGACGATGACCACGGCCCACCACAGCTCGTACGGGTTCAGCACCGCACCGGGGCCGAAGCCCTCGTTCGGCAGGATCGGCAGGATCACCACCGAGATCAGCGCAAGCTTGACCACGGCGGCCAGTTCGATGCGGCGGATCCGGGCGATCCGGCGATGCAGCACCGGCTTCAGCGACAAGAGCGCAGTGGCGACCACGCCCGTCGCCGCGACCGGCGCCATCTTGGCCAGCATCGCCGCCGCCCCGAGCGCGAACACCAGCAGCAGCGCGACCGCCGTGGTGATCCCGAGATCGTCGGCGGTGCGCAGGCGCGCCCAGTAGCTGATCGCGACGAGCGTCGCCAGGGCGAGGAACCCCAGCCCCAACACCACCGGCGTCATCACCGAGGAAAGCCATCCGATGATCGCGCCCGCAATCGCGGTCAGCGCGAAGGTGCGGATCCCGGCGATCCGGCCGCCTTCGGATGTTTCGCGATTCTTCCAGGCGCGCTCCAGCCCGAAAAGCAGCCCGATCGCCAAGGCGAGACCCAGGCGTCTGAAGATCTCAAGCTCATCCATCAGGTGGGGGTATATGCCGGATTGCGCCGCGATTGCACGCTGGATGTGGGCACGAGGTGGCGCGCGCCCCGGCGCGACCCGTCACTCGAGCGCATCAGGGTTGCCGGAGCCGCGGGCCGCGCGCGCCGGTCATTGGGGCGAACCGGTCCTGGTCTCGTCCAGCTCCGAGAGAAAATCGTCGAGCCTCTGCCCGAGCGCATCGTCGTCCAGGGCCTCCTCGGCCACCTCCAGCGTCGCCAGCGGCGGATGGCCCAGCCGGCGCTCCATCCGTGCCAGCGCCTGCGCCCCGCCGGACCGCGCTTCGGTGCAGAAGAACGCCACCCGGTCGAGCGCGTCGCGGTGCCGGTCGATATAGGCCGTCACCGCGGGCGCGGGCGCCCCGACCCAGACCGGGGTGCCGAGAATCACCAGGTCGAACGCCGCCGGGTCGTGATCCGTGGCCTTGATCGTGCTCGGGTGTCCGATCAGCGCCGCCGCGGCCCCGGTCGCGATCCCCAGCACCCCGTCGCGATCGGCCTGCTCCTCGATCACGGCGGCCGTCGCACCCAGACGGGCGGCGATTGCGGTGGCGACAGTGGCGGTGTGCCCGCCTTGCGAGAAATAGACGACAAGCGTGCTCATACGGTCCCCTTGCGCCGTCACGATACCGGTGTACCGGACATCGCCGGAAGCCGTCGGCGGCCCAGCATGTCACCGTAGGAGCGGTTCGGCGAATGGTCGAGGCCGAGACCCTCGAGCGCGGCCCGCGCGCTTTCGGGGTCGGGATCCTCGAGCGCCAGCGTCAGCCTTGTCCAGCCGGCCACGGCGACGTGGCAGATCTCGACCCGGGTGCTGGCTTTCCGGAAAAGCAGCCGCGACTTGCGGACCGTGACCGGCAGGACAGCGGGCGCCAGTTCCCCCAGCCGGGCCACGAGATGGCCGGGCGACATCCCGGCCTCGCGGTCGAGAAGCGGCAGGCCCAGCACGTCGCTCAGACCCATCATAGCCGGGCGCGGAAGCGGAAAGAGCGGAAAGGACTGGTGCGTCCAGTACTGCAGCGGGCCCAGATCCCGTCCGCGCCGCTTGACCTCGAGCCGGTTGCCGGCGCGCAGTTTCACCAGTCTTTCGGTGCTGCGTTCGGTCAGCAGGTAGATGTCCGAGCGCCGCTCGCCCCCGACCAGCGGCCAGGATTTCTGCAATATCGCGGCCGCCTGCGGGGTCTCGCGCGGCCAGGTGCGAAACTCGTACCGCCCCGTCGCCGGCTGTGGCCCCGACGATGGGGCGTCTTCGTCGCGGATCATGAAACGTGTCACACGCAAGACTTCGCTACCTCCATCTGGTCAGGAGCCGACGATCCGGCCCAATGTTCGACTATCCGCCCTACCATGACCGCCCCCTCCGCGGCCGACATTAACGCGTGTTAATGGGTGACGATCTTCATGCGCCTACGGTCTGCGCAACGTTATCGAGGCCGAGGGCCGGCCGGCATTCCGAAGCCGTGCGCCGCGCGCCTGAATGCCCTGCCAAAACTCCGAGAGGATATGATGAACGACACGCAGACACAGACGAAAAAACGCTCGACGGCCGGCGACACCCGCGCCCGCGCGCATGCCGTTCCGGAAAAACCCGACGAGACGCCGGCCGAGCGGGCCGAGGCGCGCGGCGAGCTGTCGCCGGAACCGCCCGAGATCGTGCACCCGTCCCCGCTCGACCTGCCCGACCGCTACAGCACCCGGAGCCTCGACCGGGCCGCCAACGCGCATCTCGCGCGGCTGACGCTGGGGGTGACGCCGTTCGGACTGGCTTCGACGTTCTTTTCGTGGGGCGCGCACTTGATGGGCGCGCCCGGCAAGCAGGTGCAACTGGCCGAGAAGGCGGCGCGCAAGGCGACACGGCTTGGCGTCTACATGACCCAGCTGGCCCGCGACCCCAACACCCCCGGCTGCATCGAGCCGCTGCCGCACGATCACCGCTTCGATCAC
This sequence comes from Roseovarius sp. D22-M7, assembly GCF_037083785.1. Classification (NCBI taxonomy): domain Bacteria; kingdom Pseudomonadati; phylum Pseudomonadota; class Alphaproteobacteria; order Rhodobacterales; family Roseobacteraceae; genus Roseovarius; species Roseovarius sp. D22-M7. Next base: position 23,787 of record NZ_JBAPKY010000025.1, on the reverse strand, counting down.
GAGGGCTGGCAGCGCTGGCCCTACAACCTGATTCATCAAAATTTCCTGCTGACCCAGCAATGGTGGTACAACACCGCCTGCGACATCGACGGGATGACCGAACACGAGGAACATGTCATCTCGTTCGTCATGCGCCAGATGCTCGACATCATGTCGCCGTCGAACTTCATCGCCACCAACCCCGAGGTCGCCGGCGCCACACTGCGCGAGGGCGGCGGAAACCTGGTGCGCGGCATGCAGCATTTCCTCGAGGATTGGCAACGCACCGCGTCGGGCAAGCCGGCGGTGGGCGCCGAGGACTTCCAGCCCGGCCGCGATCTTGCGACGACGCCGGGCAAGGTGGTGTTTCGCACGCATCTGCTGGAACTGATCCAGTACGCGCCGCAGACCGATACTGTGAAGGCCGAACCGATCATGATCGTGCCGGCGTGGATAATGAAATACTACATCCTCGATCTCAGCCCGCACAATTCGCTGGTCGGGCACCTTGTCGCGCAGGGCTACACCGTCTTCATGATCTCGTGGCGAAACCCCACCGCCGAGGATCGCGACATGGGGATGGCCGAGTATTTCGACGCGATCGAACAGGCCCTCGGCGCCGTCGAGGCGATCATCCCCGAGCAGAAGGTGCACGCCATGGGCTATTGCCTTGGCGGCACGCTGATGGCGGCCAAGGCGGCGCAGATGGCGCGCGACGGGGAGAACCGGCTGGCCTCGCTCACACTGCTGGCCACGCAGCTGGATTTCACCGAACCCGGAGAGTTGCAGCTTTTCATCAGCGAAAGCGAGGTCTCGTTCCTCGAAAGCATGATGTGGGACCAGGGCTATCTCGACACCAAGCAGATGGCGGGGGCGTTCCAGTTGCTGCGCTCGGCCGATCTGATCTGGTCGCGCTACATCCACGAATACCTGATGGGGCAGCGCGGCGAGATGTTCGACCTGATGGCGTGGAACGCGGACACCACGCGCATGCCCTATCGCATGCACAGCGAATACCTGCGCAAGCTCTATCTCGGCAACGAACTGGCGCAGGGGCAGTACCGCATCGACGGCAAGCCGGTGACGCTGGATGCGATCGACGTGCCGATCTTCTGCGTCTCGACCACCAAGGATCACATCGCGCCGTGGCAGTCGGTCTACAAGGTGCACCTGCTGACAGAGCCCTCGGTGACCTTCGTGCTGACCAGCGGCGGGCACAATGCCGGCATCGTCAGCGAACCGGGGCACAAGGGCCGCTCTTACCGGATCGCGACCACCGGGCCGGACGACACCTATGTGCCGCCTGAAACCTGGGAAACCACCGCCCGGAGGGACGATGGGTCGTGGTGGCCCGAGCTTGTCAACTGGCTGGACGGGCAGTCGAGCGGCGAGACGACGCCGCCGACGCTTGGCACCGGACGCGCGCAGTACCGCCCGCGCGAGGCCGCGCCCGGCACCTACGTGTTCCAGCAATAGGCGCGAACGCCGGCAATCCGCGCCCCGACCCCCTGCGGCCGGGGCACCGTCTAGGGCGTGCCGCGTATCCGCCAATGCGTTCGCAAGGTCGTGACCACCTCACGCGACAGGCCGAAATAACGGCCGATTTCACTATCGCTCAGCCCGTAATCGACCATTGCGGCCAGCACCTCCTCCGGCATCGGGCCAAGCACCTCGATGATTCTATACGCGTCATCCATCGACAGGGAATGTTTCGGGTTTTGGCTTGACGGCGAGCGGCGCGGCATCGGCTTTCTCCTTGTGAGCGCTTCGTCTTGCCAGCGGAAGGTGCCCTGCGCATTGACTGGGATTAATGGATTCCGTTTCGGCCGCTGCTATGTTCTGCTTGGAATACAGGAAGTCGAAAGCGGCGACACGGTCATGCTTGTCGGAAAATTCATGTCCTCCCCGGTGATCAGCGCGACGCCCGAGACCACGATCCGCGAGGCTGCAGAATACATGCGCGCCCATAACGTGGGCGCGTTGCCGGTGTTGCGGCCGCAGCGGGCCGTGGGAATCCTCACGGACCGCGACATCGTCCTGCGCGCGCTCGCCGCGCCGGGCTGTGCGCTTGGCCCCGGCACACCTGTCGGCGATATCATGTCCCGCGAGATCCTCACCTGTTTCGCGGATCAGGAGGTGGTGGCGGCCGCAGCCGTGATGGGCGAGCGGCGTGTGAGACGCCTTCTGGTCATCGACCGATCGGGCGGGCCGGTCGGGGTTCTGTCGGTATGCGACATCGCCGAACATGTCTCGGAAGAAGTTGCGGGACAGGCCATGGGCGAGATCAGCGAGAAGCGCGCGCGCGACGTGCGGGGCTGACCCCGGTGGTCACGCCGCGCCGGGAATGATCTCGGTGCGAAGGTCCGCAAGATCGACGCCCGCCAGGTCCGTGAGCGCCGCGAGATCGTGGATCTCGATATCCATGTGGTCGCCGGTGCTGATGATCCCCTGCCGCGACAGGCGCCGCAGCGTCCGGCAGACATGGACCGACGAAAGACCGATAAAATCGCCCAGCTGCTGCTGGCCGAGCGGGACGTGGAACGCGCAATCGCCCGCCGGCGCGCAAGCCGAAAGCCGCAGGCAAAGCTCGATCAGCACATAGGCGATCCGGGTTTCGGCGCAGGACTTGCCCAGCCGCAGCATGCGTTCCGACGCGCGGGCCTGTGCCGCGATGTCGCGCAGGCGCTCGGCCTCCCACAGATCGGGATCCTCGCGCAGCAGGCGCGCCCAGACGGTGCGGTCGATGGCGATGATCCGCGAATCGCAAAGCGCCTCGATCTCGACGAAGCTTGTATGGCCGTCGGCCCCGGTCGGGTCGTAGGTTTCACCGGGCAGGATGAATTCGAGGATCTGCTGATCGCCGTCCTGCAGTGACTTGGAGACCGCCAGCCATCCTTTCGAGACATAGAATCGCTTGCGCGATTCGTCGCCTTCGCTGCGCAGGATCTTGCCCTTTGGGACGACCCGCGTGTCTTGCCCGAACAGCTCCTCGAAGACCGACCCGGGTCTGCGCGTCGCCTCATTTCTGTAGGTTCTGGTGTCCAAACCTTTTTCCAATCGTCTTTCGGACGCGACCATGACGCTTCGAGGTTCCTGACCCCACACCGTTCGGCCACTGGCACGGTTGAAACCCCACATTCCCCTTAATCGTTAATATCATGATACCTGATTATTTCATACCTGACCTGCAACCCTGCGGGGCCGGATTGATGAGGGTTAATGCCGACACCCGCGCCCTGCTGGTTAACGTTCGGGCAGTCGCAAACCGATTCAGGGAAAAGGGAGCACGCAAATGGCGAGAGATCAGGTACAGACGGACATGACGGATCTGGCGCGCCGGATGCAGTCGCTTTTCAATGTGGACGGCGCGGGCGCCCCGCAGGTCGCGCGAATGATGGAACTGCAGCAAGAGATGTTCCGGCAGACAGAGACATTCGCCCGGCACTGGCTGGAACGCCGGCAGGACGCCGCCGAAACGGGGCTCGAGGCACTGCGCGAGATAGGTTCGACCAGTGGCAGCGATCCGATGGCCGCCATGCGGGCGATCACCGAATGGCAGCGCGGATCTTTCAAGCGCCTGAACGCGGACCTGCAGGAATGGGTCGAGATCTGCACCCATGCGGCGCAACTGCCACAGCCTCAAGACACCGCGGCGACGCCGAAAGACACCGCGCAGGCCACGACGACCAAGGCAAAGGGTCAGACCGCGTCCAAGGCGAAGGCTGAGCACGCGACGCCGGTGTAGGCGTTTTTCGGACGCCGCGTCCGCGTCGTCGGGCGCCGTCCCTTATCCGCCGAGCGGTGGCATGACCCTTGGCAGCGCTTGGCGATCGAACGCGACCGACTTGATCAGCGCGAAGGTCGGCGCCCCCTTGACAAGACCCAGGTCCTGAACCGCGGCCCGGGTGATGCGCGCGCGCAGGTGCTGCCCGCCGAGATCGAGCAGCACCTCGGCAAAGGCCGTCTCCGGCTCTGGCGCGATGCGCAGCACATGTGCCGGCAGGACGTTGCGGATGCTCAGCCCGTCGGGCCGGGTGCGCGCCAGCGACACGTCGCGCGCCCGCACGCGCAGACGCAGCTCGGCTCCAGTGTCGAGACCGATTTGCGGCACCTCGAGCGCGGCCACGCCCAGATCGACGCGCGTCAGGTGCAGCGCGGTGTCCTGCCCCGCGACATGGCCGGTCAGCACCGAGCCCGCCTCGAACCGGCCCTGCACATCCGCGAGATCCAGACGTTCGAGCGTTTCGGCCACGCCGCCGGCCGCCACCACGCGACCGTCCGACAGCGCGACGATCCGGTCGCAAAGCTGCGTCACCTCTTCCAGCGCGTGGGTGACGTAGATGATCGGAATCCCGAACGCCGTCGGCAGGCGCGCGATATAGGGCAGGATCTCGCCCTTGCGGCGGGTGTCGAGTGCCGCGAGCGGCTCGTCCATCAACAAGAGCCGCGGCCGCGCCAGAAGCGTGCGCCCGATGGCCACGCGCTGGCGTTCGCCGCCTGACAACTGATGCGCCCGGCGCGCGAACAAAGGCGCAAGATCCAGCACGTTCACGACATCGTCGAAGGAATAGCGCGCCGGCACCCTGCCCGCGCGCTTATCTGCATAATCGAGATTGCCGCGCGCGCTGAGATGCGGAAAGAGCCGCGCGTCCTGGAAGACATGGCCCACCCCGCGCAGATGCGGCGCGACCCGCGACCGACCGTTTAGCCAGACCTCGTCGCCGAAACTGACGCGGCCGGTGGCGGACCGCTCGAACCCCGCGATGACGCGCAGCAGCGTGGATTTGCCACAGCCCGAGGGGCCGAAAAGCCCGCTGATCCCGGTGCCGGGAAAGGCCTGCGTCACCGCAAGTTCGAATTCCGGGTAGCTGACCCGCACATCGACGGAAAGCGCACGCATGATCTACCCCGGATGCACTGGAAACCGGCGGTTGAACGTGTAGACCGCCAGAAGTACGATGAAGGAAAACGCCAGAAGGATCGCCGCCAAACTATGGGCGGCAGCGTAGTTGATCGTCTCGACCTCTTCGTAGATCTGGATCGACACGACCTTGGTGCGGCCCGGAATGTTGCCGCCGACCATCAGCACCACGCCGAATTCCCCGATCGTATGGGCGAAGGTCAGGACGATCGCCGTCAGGTAGCCGCGCACCGCCATCGGCGTGGCCACGCTCAGGAAGGCATCCAGCGGCGTGGCGCGCAGGCTTGCCGCGGCCTCGAGCGGGCCACGCCCCACCGCCTCGAACGCGGCCTGAAGCGGCTGGACCATGAACGGCAGCGAATACATGGCCGAGGCGATGATCAGCCCGAGAAACGAGAAAGTCAGCGTGGTGCCGGTCGCCGTCAGCCAAAGGCCGCCAAGGGTGGAATTCGGGCTGAGAAAGACCAGCAGGTAGAAGCCCAGCACCGTCGGCGGCAGGACCAGCGGCAGGGCGGTGACCGCCTCGACCACGGATTTCATCCGCGACCGCGTATGTGCCAGCCACCAGGCCAGCGGCGTGCCGACGATCAGCAGGACCACCGTCGTGATCGCGGCCAGCCGGACGGTCAGCAGAAGCGGCCCGAGATCCGGCAGCACCATGTCAGTCGCCGGCCACGTAGCCGAAGCTCTCGATCACCGCCGCGGCCTTGTCGCTGCGCAGGAAGTCGAGGAATGCCGTCGCGGCGGCGTTGCCGGCGCCGTGGCGCAGCAGAACGGCATCCTGGCGAATCGGTGCGTAAAGGTCCTGCGGGACGTCCCAGCGGCTTCCCTCGATCCGTGCGCGCGGGCTTCGGACCGCCGAAAGCGCCACGAAGCCGAGTTCCGCCGCGCCGGTCGCGACCATGGCATGGGTCTGGCCGACATTCTGCCCCATCACGATCTTCGGTTGCAGCGTCTCCCACAGCCTCAGCGATTGCAGGGTCTCGCGCGCGGCGACGCCGTAAGGGGCAAGATCGGGGTTGGCGATCGCCACGAAGCGCAGCGCGGGGTCCGCGAGGGCCGCACGCCCGTCATCGTCGATGCGTCCGGGATCGCTGCTCCAGAGAGTCAGCCGGCCGGTGGCATAGGTGAAGGCGGTGCCCGCGACCGCATGTCCGCCATCGACCAATTTCGCCGGCGTCCCGGCATCCGCCGACAGCATCACGTCGAAGGGCGCGCCCTCGGCGATTTGCGCGTAAAGCTTGCCGGTCGAGCCGGTGGTCAGGGTCAGCTTGTGACCGCTTGCCTCTTGGAACGGCGCCACCAACGCCTCGGCCGCCTCGGCGAAATTCGCGGCGACGGCCACCAGCGCCGTGTCCGCGGCGGCCGTTGGCGGCGGCGCCAGCGCGAAAACGGCCAGGATCGCCACAAGGATGGCCCGGAATGACGGGAGAATGCGCATGAAACGCGTCCCTTTGATATGTCCTGAAAAACATATCGCAGAAAGGTCCTTCTGCGGGCAAGCGTTATTTTTCTTCGGGAATATCGCGAATCATGGCGCGCAACGCCTCAAGCTGCCCGGCCCCCGCCTGCGTAGCCTCCACCTCGAACGCGCGGTAGAGGTCGAGCACCTTGCGCCCCGTCTCGGTCAGCACGGCACCGCCGCCGCCGGGACCGCCGCGGGTGCTGTCCACCACGGGCTCTTGGAACATCGCGTTCAGCGTGCCGATCAGTTGCCAAGCGCGCTTGTAACTCATGCTCATCTCGCGCCCCGCCGCGGCGATCGAGCCGCAGCGACCGATGCGCTCCAGCAATTCGGCCTTGCCGGGGCCGATCATGCCGTCATCACCGAAGACGATGCGGATGCGCAGGGTCGGATGTGCGTCGGTCTCGTGCATATCCGCAGTGTCCGGGTCACGACACGGAAAGGCAAGCGCCATCGGGCGGCGCCAAGGCCTTCTTGCGCCGGGCCGCGATGCACCGGCCCGCCCGAGGGGCGCCGCTTGAAACGGGTCGAACCGTTGCCGTTATGTCAGCTCACTGCCCGCCGCGTTGTAGGCGGTGGTGTCACCCTTGGGACGGTCCTCGTCGGGCATGTCGCCGGTCACCAGATAGATCGTCTGATCGGCCAGCGAGGTGGCGTGATCGCCCATCCGCTCGATGTTCTTGGCGATGAAATGCAGGTGCATGCACGCGGTGATGTTGCGGGGGTCTTCCATCATGTGCGTCAGCAGCGACCGGAAGAGCGTGTTGTACATCTGGTCCACCTCGAGATCGCGCGTGCGCACGTCCTCGGCGCTTTCGGTGTCGCGGGCGATATAGGCGTCGAGCGCGTCCGAGAGCATCTGCTCGACCATGCGCACCATCCGCCGCAGGGCCGGCACGGTGCCCTCGATCGGGTTGGATTCGACGAGGACGGTCGTGCGCTTGGCGATGTTCTTGGCGTAATCGCCGCAGCGCTCGAGGTGCGTGCTGATGCTCATCACCGACAGGACGGTCCGCAGGTCGCCCGCTGCGGGAGCGCGCAGCGCCAGGACGCGCGCGGTTTCGGACTTGATGTCCTCATCCATGTCGTCGATGGCCTTGTCGCCCTCGCGCACCTGCTGGCTAAGCTCCAGGTCACGGGTCTCGAGCGCCTTGATCGCATTGCCGATGGCCGTCTCCACGAGGCCGCCCATTTTCATCAGTTGCGCCTGAAGACCCTCGAGATCGGTATCGAACGAGGAAACGATATGTTGCGATGTCATCATGTTGCTCCTTACCCGATCCGGCCGGTGACGTAGCTTTCCGTCCGGTGATCCTGCGGGTTCGTGAAAATGGTGTCGGTATCGCCGTATTCCACCAGATCGCCGAGGTGGAAGAACGCCGTCCTCTGGCTGACCCGCGCGGCCTGCTGCATCGAGTGGGTCACGATGACCACAGCGTAGTTCTGGCGCAACTCGTCGATCAGCTCTTCTACCTGCGCGGTGGCGATCGGATCGAGGGCCGAGCACGGCTCGTCCATGAGCAGCACCTCGGGGCGGGTGGCCACCGCGCGCGCGATGCAGAGCCGCTGTTGCTGACCGCCCGACAGCCCGGTGCCCGGGGTGTCGAGCCGGTCCTTGGCCTCTTCCCAGAGGCCGGCGTCGCGCAGCGCGGTCTCGACCACCGCGTCGAGATCAGCCTTGACGCGGGCCATGCCATGGATCTTCGGGCCATAGGCGACGTTGTCGTAGATCGACTTGGGGAACGGGTTGGGCTTCTGGAACACCATGCCCACCTTCGCACGCAACTGCACCGGATCGACCGACGGGGCGTAGATGTCCTGCCCGTCAAGCCTGATCTCGCCCTCGACCCGGCAGATGTCTATCGTGTCGTTCATCCGGTTCAGGCAGCGCAGGAAGGTCGACTTGCCGCAGCCCGACGGGCCGATGAACGAGGTCACGGTCTTGTCCTGAATATCGATATCGACATCCTTGATCGCCTGGTTTGCGCCGTAGAAGACCTGAACCTTCCGGGCGGCGATCTTGGTTTCGGTCTGATCCAATTCAGGCTCCGATTTGTTCACGTCATACATGGGGTGTCCTTTCTACCATTTCCGCTCGAACTTGTGGCGCAGGAAAATGGCGATGGCGTTCATCGTGATGAGGAAGGTCAGCAGGACCAGGATCGCCGCCGAGGTGCGGCTGACGAACCCGCGCTCGGGGCTGTCGGCCCAGATGTAGATCTGCGTCGGCAGCGCGGTGGCGCTGTCGAACGGGGTCTCGGGCGCCGAGGTGATGAAGGCGTTCATCCCGATCAGCAGGAGCGGCGCCGTCTCGCCCAGGGCCTGCGCCAGACCGATGATCGTACCGGTCAGGATGCCGGGCATGGCCAGCGGCAGGACATGACCGAACACCACCTGCTGCTTGGATGCGCCCACGCCGAGCGCCGCCTCGCGGATCGACGGCGGGACGGCCTTGATCGCCGCGCGCGTCGCGATGATGATCGTCGGCAGCGTCATCAGCGCCAGCGTCATGCCACCCACGAAGGGGACCGAACGCGGCATACCGAACCAGCCGATGAACACCGCAAGACCCAGCAGGCCGAACACCACCGACGGCACCGCCGCAAGGTTGTTGATGTTGATCTCGATCAGGTCCGAGATACGGTTCTTCGGCGCGAACTCTTCCAGATAGATCGCTGCGCCGATGCCGACGGGGAACGATAGAAGAAAGCAGACGAGCAGCGCATAGGCCGATCCGATGATCGCCCCCTTCAGCCCCGCCTGCTCGGGAAACCGCGAATCCGCGTTGGTCAAAAGCGCCCAGTTCAACGGCTTGGTGACCACGCCGGCCTCGTTCAACTGGTTGAAGGCCGCGATCTCGTCGTCTTTCAGCCGGCGATTGGCCTCGGGCGTGTCGGGGTCGATGAGACCCTTGTTGAGCTGGTCGTAATCGTCGGACACTGGTACCTTCACCGTGATCGTCTCGCCGATCAGGTCAGGGTTGGCGACCACCCGGTCACGGATCGTGAACTGCGCGCCGTTCGACAGGATGCTGGTCAGCTTGCGAAGCTCGGCACGGTCATCGGCAACGTCGGGGAATTGCACCTGCATCGTGTCGGTCAGGATCTGGCGGTAATCCCCGGAATTGGGGTTGTCGGCGTCGATCAGGTCGGGATCGAGCGTCACCTCCAGCTCCAGATGGGTCTGGGTAAAGGCATGATAGCCCGTCGAGATCAGCGATCCCACCAGGAGAAACAGCATCGCGAACGCGATGGATATGGCCCCGATGCCAAGCGATTGCAGCCACAGCTGACTGCGTTTGCGCTTGCGCAGGTTCGCGTCGTTTTCGGAAGAGGCCCAATCGAAGCCTCGCGCAGTCGCGTCGGTCATCACACGCCTCCTAGTCGTAGATTTCACGGTATTTGCGCACGATGCGCAACGCGGCGATGTTGATGAACAGCGTCATCACGAAAAGCACCATCCCGAGCGCGAAGGCCGCAAGCGTCTTGGGGCTGTCGAACGCCGTGTCGCCGATCAGCAGCGTGACGATCTGCACGGTCACGGTCGTGACGCTGTCGAGCGGGTTGATCGTCATCTTCGCGATCAGCCCCGCGGCCATGACGACGATCATCGTCTCGCCGATGGCCCGGCTGACCGCCAGGAGGATCCCGCCGACGATGCCGGGGATCGCGGCCGGAAACAGCACCTTGAGCATGGTCTCGGCCTGCGTGGCGCCGACCGCGAGCGATCCGTCCCGCAGGCTGCGCGGCACGGCGCCAAGCGCATCATCGGCAAACGACGAGATGAACGGGATCAGCATGATCCCCATGACACTGCCCGCCGCAAGCGCGGTGTTCGGCGCGACAGGAATGCCGAGATCGCCGCCGATATTGCGCAGGGCCGGCGCGATCACCAGGATCGCGAAGAACCCGTAGACCACGGTCGGCACCCCGGCGAGAACTTCCAGCACCGGCTTGACCACCGCACGCACGCGGTGATTGGCGAACTCGTGCAGGTAGATCGCCGATAACAGCCCGACCGGCGTGGCGATGAACATCGCGACAGTGGCGATGACGAGCGTACCGAGAAACACGGGCAGCATGCCGAAGGCACCCTCGGCCGCGATCTGACCCTCGCGAATCGGGATCTGCGGCTCCCAGTTCGTGCCCAGCACGAACTCCCAGAACGGCACCATGTTGAAGAACCGGATCGTTTCGAAAAGAAGCGACGCGACGATCCCGATGGTGACGAAAATCGCCGTGGTCGCGCAGGCCAGCATCAGCCGGTGCACGATGGTCTCGAGCCCCTGCCGCGCCCGGAAATCGGCGGCGACGCGACCACGCGCAACGTAAAGCATGTAAGCCGCCAGCGCCGCTGTCAGCGCCAGCAATAGCCACGAGGACACCGCCTGCAGCGTGATCAGCCGATCGGCGGCGTCCAGTTTCCATTGCGCCGGATCACCGAAGATCCTGCCCCCCGCGATCGAGCGGATCTCGGCCATGATGAGCTGTACCTCGCCCGTGCCGAGGCCCTGCATCCGATCGTCCGGCAGGCCGGCCTGGACGATCATCTCGATCACCGCCCCCTGGAAAAGCAGCCAGAGAATAATCAGGCCGAAGGTCGGGATAAGCACCAACAGGGCCGCATACCCGCCGTGGAACCCATCCAGGGAATGCATGGTCGCGCCGCCATTCCGAAGCGCGCGCGCGGCCCGCAAGTTCAGGATGTAGCCGATCACCACGGCAGTGAACAGGATCAGAAAGGCGATAAGCGTCATGGCGTGACCTGCTTCAGATGGAAGTCATGCGCCCCCGCCAAACGGGCGGAGGCGCTGGTGGTCGGGTCTGTGCCCGGATTCAGTTCAACGGCTCCATCGACTTTCCGTTGAGGACTGCCTCCCGAAGCTTGGCGCGGCGGTCGTCCGACAGCGGCACGAGGCCACGCTCGGACAGGTAGCCGCCGGGCGCCAGCGCGTCCTCGGACATGTACTCGGCGATGAATTCCTCAAAGCCGGGTATCACGCCGCGATGCGCGTTCTTGACGTAGAAAAACAGCGGACGCGAAATCGGATAGGACTTGTCACCGATCGTCTCGAAGCTCGGCGCGACGCCGCCGATCTCGACTCCCATCAGCTTGTCCTCGTTTTCGTAAAGGAACGAGTAGCCGAAGATACCAAGCGCATTGTTGTCCGAGTCGAGGCGCTGAACGATCAGGTTGTCGTTCTCGCCGGCCTCGATGAACTGCCCGTCGGTGCGCATGCGCGAGCAGTTCTGCTCGACCCAGTCACCGTCGAAATCGCCGTTGGCGACATAGTCGAGCTCTTCACAGCCGGCATGCATGGCCAGCTCGACAAAGGCATCACGGGTGCCCGAGGTCGGCGGCGGGCCGAGCACGAGGATCTCGGTGTCGGGCAGGGTGTCGTTGATCTCCGACCAGTTCTGGTAGGGGTTCTCGACCCACTCGCCATCGACCGGCACCTCGGCGGCCAGCGCCAGGTAGATCTCCGACAGGGTGAGATCCCACTCGAAATCGGACTCGCGCGACATGGCGAGCGACAGACCGTCGAAGCCGATCATCGCCTCGGTCACGTCGGTAACGCCGTTCTCTTCGCACTTGGCCCATTCCGAGGCCTTCATGGCGCGCGACGCGCCGGTCAGGTCGGGATGGCTTTCGCCGATGCCTTCGCAGAAGATCTGCATGCCGCCACCGGTGCCGGTGGATTCGACGACGGGCGAGGGACGACCGGTGGCGTTCGCGAACCGCTCGGCCACGGCCTGCGTGTAGGGGAACACCGTGGACGAGCCCACGATGCTGATCTGGTCGCGCGCGGCGGCCGTCGTCGCGGACATGGCGGCCAGCGCCAGTGCCGAAACGGAAAGTTTGGTGAAGGACATGAAAACTCCTGTTGTCTTTGGGTGGATGACCACGCCCGTCCTTAGGCAGAGCGGGTAACACAAGGACAACATTTGCATGACACTTTTATGAAACCCGCCGCCGTTCGCGAAAACTGACCTCATGCTCCGTTGATGACGTGGATGCCCCCTCTGCTCGCAGCTCCCCCGCATCGTCGCGGTCCTCACACTCCGCGGCAATCGTCATGATCCGGACCCGGAGGGATGAAGTGGAATATCCCGTCTTTACGAAGGTGAATGGGCCCAAGATCATTTCGGCTCCTGACAGCAGTTAAAAGCTGGGAGCAAAACCAATGTGTTGACAGATGGACTGGTGCCCCCACACGGACTCGAACCGCGGACCTACTGATTCATACCACTACGACTTTCGCCGCCACGCACATGGCGCTTTGTGGTCTGGACTTTCTCTTCACCATGGCCCCGGAAGGCTTTAGGTGGGTGCCGTCAAGTCTCTACACGTTCGATCCAGATCGCCCTGGAAAGCTTCGCTCGGGATTGCCAACAGCGTGGACTGCCAAGGTTTCCCCGAATTTGACACCAGTTCACCTCGACGTTTCCGACGAGGGCTGCAACATGCCTCGGTGTCGGAGCCTGAGGCGACGCTACAAATCAGTTGCTCTACCAGCTGAGCTATAGGGGCACTTATCCTCCACGTCTGTCTTGCACCGACCCGCCGTAACCGGACGCGGCAGGTAAAGACCGGCGGAACCGGCTTTCTCGCCACATTCAAAGCGTATCGCCACCTGGGTTGAGCCACAATAGCCCAAGGCCGCGACTCGCCCCGATGTCGCATATATAAAAAGGTCTCGATGCACAAGACGGCAACATCCTGCCCCCGGCACGAAAGCTCGCCCCTCAGTTGTGATCGGCGTCGGACCTTGTTCCGAGAGGTAGATGCGTTGAAACTGTATCCTCGGCCCAACCTAAAATCATGTGACTTGCCGTGATTTTCTTCTCGTTTCTTCAGGATCCGCAGCCAAGCGCGGAACGGTCCGCACGCTGATCATGAACCGGCAGCGCAAGGCTAACATCACCTCGGCCAACAGCGCCGCGAAGGACGGCCACGCAGCGCAGAGCACCGATCTGTGCAGCGACACCGGTGGTGAAACTGCGCGAGATTGCAGTTTGTGATCTTGGCGAAAGCGCACGCCGGGCGTGGCGCGGGTGTAGCTTCCCCGAGTATCTCGCGCGGGTTGCCCCGTGCGGTTTGTCTGACGAGGCGTTGCGCGAGGGGGCTACGCGAGGCGCCGGACACTGAACGTCGGTCAGATGGCGAGACACTGGGCCGGAGCGGCAGGTGCTCCGTAGCGTGGTCACTCCGTCCAGGGCCGCAGGATGTCCGCGTACGGGGTGACGCTGCGGGAGGCGAGCGCGATCTGATCGGTCAGGCCGGATGGGAAATGCGTATTTTTCAATGCGCCCCAGCATGCCGCATGCGCTTACCCTGTGGTCGGGGCGCAGCATTGCAACCTGTGATCCTACCCGTGTAAAAACAGCGCCACGGAGGCTGGGTCAATGTGGCGCTGTTGCCGCAGCAGATTATCGTCTCGTGCCTGACCGGCGCATGGATGAATGTCCGCCCGGCGCATGAAAACCGTTGCGATGTCCGCATCGACATGGTCGAACAAGACGCCGCGCGCACGCCGATGCAGGATTTCGGCCGCACGCGGGTGAAGCTTCTTGAGGCACTGTTTGGTCATGCAATAGATCGCATCACGCGGACATGTCGCCATGCATGCCATCTGGCGAAGCGCCTGCAGACTGCCACCGGCTGGCCTTTCCAGGACAAGGGCATTTTCATCGTCGCGTATTCCAACCTCTCACCGAAGTAGCGTTGCACGATCTCGCAAAGCCGGTTGCCGCGCATGAGGCTGCCGCCCCATGGCTTGTGGGGTGTCGGGAATGAGAAAGACAAGCCTCATGCAAGCCCTGCAGGCCGCCACGGCGCGTTTCGGGTGACGCCATGGAGAAACGGCGCGCGACGGGCGTCTTCCCCCTCTGACGAGAGGGCGAAGATCGGCCATTGGGGGCCGCGCGCCGCCGCGGCGGTCGAAGGGTCAGCCTTCGGCGGGCTCAGCGGTGATTTCCTCGCCAGTGGTCTGGTCGACCATCTTCATCGCGAGGCGCACCTTGCCGCGATCGTCGAAGCCCAGAAGCTTGACCTTCACGTCCTGCCCTTCCTTGAGCACATCCGAGGGGTGGTTCAGGCGGCGGTTCTCGATCTGGCTGACATGCACCAGCCCGTCGCGCTTGCCGAAGAAGTTCACGAAGGCGCCGAAATCGACGATCTTGACGACCTTGCCGTCATAGATCTTGCCCTCTTCCGGTTCGGCCACGATCGAGTGGATCATGTCATAGGCCTTCTTGATGGCCTCGCCATTGGGCGACGCGATCTTGATCACGCCCTCGTCGTTGACATCGACCTTGGCGCCCGACATCTCGACGATTTCGCGGATCACCTTGCCGCCAGATCCGATGACTTCGCGGATCTTGTCGACGGGGATCTGCATGGTCTCGATCCGCGGGGCGTGGACGCTGAAATCGGCCGCGCCCGAAAGGGCCTTGTCCATCTCTCCGAGGATGTGCATGCGCCCGTCCTTGGCCTGGGCCAATGCCTGTTTCATGATCTCGGGCGTGATGCCGGCGACCTTGATGTCCATCTGCAGCGAGGTGATGCCCTCGGCAGTGCCGGCGACCTTGAAATCCATGTCGCCTAGATGGTCCTCGTCGCCAAGGATGTCCGACAGGATCGCGAATTCGCCGTCATCCTCGAGCACCAGACCCATGGCGACGCCGGCCACGGAGGTCTTGAGCGGCACGCCCGCATCCATCATCGACAGCGACCCGCCGCAGACCGAGGCCATCGACGACGAGCCGTTGGATTCGGTGATCTCTGACACCAGACGGATGGTGTAGGGGAAATCCGTCGCTGGCGGCAGCACCGCCTGCAACGCGCGCCATGCCAGCTTGCCGTGGCCGATCTCGCGGCGTCCCGGAGGACCGACGCGCCCGGCCTCGCCGACCGAATAGGGCGGGAAGTTGTAGTGCAGCATGAAGTTCTGCTTGGAGGTGCCGTGCAGCGCATCGACGAACTGCTCGTCATCGCCGGTGCCGAGCGTGGTCACCACAAGGCCTTGCGTTTCGCCCCGAGTGAACAGCGCCGAGCCGTGGGTGCGCGGTAGCAGGCCGGTTTCGCAATGGATGGGCCGGATCTCGTCGAGGCGGCGCCCGTCGATGCGGTTGCCGTTCTTGACGACATCGCCGCGCAGGACGGTCGATTCCAGCTTCTTGAGCGCCGCGCCAAGGTTGGCATCCTCGAGTTGCTCTTCGGTCAGCTGCGCCTTGATCGCCTCTTTCGCGGCCGAGATGGCGTGCGTGCGCTCCTGCTTGTCGCGGATCGCGAAGGCGGCGCGCATCTGCTCCTCGCCAGCGGATTTGACCACCGCGTAGAGGTCCGAGTAATCCGGCGGGGTGAACTCGAACGGCTCTTTCGCGCACTCCTCGGCCAGGTCGACGATCAGGTCGCAGACCGGCTTGATCTGCTCATGCGCGAAGGTCACGGCGCCCAGCATCTCGTCTTCCGAAAGCTCGTAAGCCTCGGATTCGACCATCATCACGGCATCCTTGGTGCCCGCGACGATCAGGTCGAGCCGCTGCGCAGGATCGTTGCGCAGGTCCTGCATGTCGTCGATCTCGGGGTTGAGCACGTAGTCGCCATCCACGTAGCCCACGCGGCAGCCGGCGATCGGCCCCATGAAGGGGGCGCCCGAAATGGTCAGCGCGGCCGAGGTGGCGATCATCGCGACCATGTCGGGATCATTGACCAGATCGTGGCTGAGCACGGTGCACATCACCAGCGTCTCGTTCTTGAAACCGGGCACGAAGAGCGGGCGGATCGGACGGTCGATCAGACGCGCGGTCAGCGTTTCCTTCTCCGACGGGCGCGCCTCGCGCTTGAAGAAACCGCCGGGCACCTTGCCCGCAGCATAGTATTTTTCCTGATAATGAACGGTCAGCGGGAAGAAATCCATTCCCGGCTTGGGTTCCTTGGCGAAGGTCACGTTGGCCATGACCGAGGTTTCACCCAGCGTGGCAATCACCGACCCGTCGGCCTGACGGGCGATCTTGCCGGTTTCGAGGGTGAGGGTGTCCTCCCCCCATTGCATCGATTTTTTCGTTTCTCTGAACATCACGTTTCCTAGGTTGGCCGGTCCGGGCGTATCCCGTCGGGCCCGTTTTCATCCGGGGCCGCATTGCCCCATGGCTTCTGGTCTTGGCCTTGTGCCCCGGCAAAGCCGGACCGGGGCGGCCGTCGGATCATGTGAAAACCGCGCCCGGTCGGGGCGCGGTTCTTCGTCTTAGCGGCGAATGCCGAGGCGCTTGATGAGGTCGCGGTAGCGGTCCGCGTCCTTGCCCTTGAGATAATCGAGCAACTTGCGGCGCTGCGCGACCATCATCAGAAGGCCACGGCGCCCGTGGTTGTCCTTCTTGTGGGTTTTGAAATGTTCTGTCAGCGTACTGATCCGTGAGGTCAGGATCGCGACCTGCACCTCGGGCGAGCCGGTATCGCCTTCCTTGGTCGCGAATTCCTTGATCAGGCGGTGCTTTTCTTCGACGGTGATCGACATCGGGATCTCCTTTGAAAGTCGGTGTCATGGGCGCAAGCCGGGATGTCGTCCAGCAAGGTCCGGGTACGGCCTCGTCGAGCGGGCCCGCCGAGACATCGCGCGTGTAGAAGAATTTCCGGGAAATTGGAAGCGCGAATCGTGTCGCCTGCGCGGTAGCCCCGGCGAAGATCCGATCAGATCCCCGCTAGCGTCGCCAGCCCGCTTTGCGGCAGAAGCGATACGTGATCCAGCGTCAGGCCGTCGGCATTGGCGATCAGCGTGATCGCCTCGCCGTTCAGCAGCAGGCGCTGGTGATCGGGGTTTTCGCCATCGGGTTCCAGCGTGACCTCGGGCTCGGCCCCGGCGGTATCGTCGTAGACCACCAGAAGCGAATCCTCGTCCGGCGCGAAATCCAGGATCTCGGCCTGGTGTTCGGCCCCGAGCCAGTCGCCGAGGATCACGCTGTCCGCGCCGGCGCCGGTGGTCACGATATCGTCGCGCCCGGCAAGGATCAGGTCCTCGCCGGAACCGCCGTTGAGATAATCGCGCCCCTCGGCATCCTCCATCGCCTCGCCCTCGGGGTCGAACCCGACCCCGATGATCGTGTCGGCGCCATGCCCGCCGAACAGCGTGTCCTGGCCCGGACCGCCGTGCAGCCGGTCGTCGCCGAGGCCGCCATTCAGCGCATCGTCGCCGGCACCGCCCGCGAGGGTATCGTCACCGTCGCCGCCCTGCAGGGTATCGTCGCCCGCGCCGCCGAGCAGGCTGTCATCGTCGTTATGGCCAAAAAGCTGATCGTCGCCGCGTCCGCCTGCAAGGGCATCGTCGCCGCCATCGCCATGCAGCGTGTCGTTGCCGTCGCCGCCTGCAATCTCATCCGCGCCCGCCGCGCCGTGCAGTACATCGTCGCCGCCGCCACCGCGAATGAGGTCATCCCCGTCATATCCGCCGATCTGATCAGGGCCGGCGGAGCCTTCGAGGAGATCGGCCGCGTCACTGCCGCCGGTCACCTGCCAGAGCGCGTCATCGTCGGGCGGCGCAGGCGGCATCGGCGCGGCGCTGTCGGTGTCCGTCAGCCCCCCGTCCGCGGTCGCGTCGGCAAACGAGAAATCGTCGGACGGGACGTCCTCATGCGTGATCATGGGCGCGGCCGACATGTCGCCCATCACCTGCTCGAAGAGGTCGGGCGCGCTGTCGTCATGCCCGGGCTCCTCGGGGGCATCGTCGCGATGGCGGTCGGCATCGCCGCGGTCGTCATCCCCACTGTCGAGGCCGACGAACGCGGCTGCACCGACCGCTGCCAATCCGAGAAGACCGAAGATGGAAAACATGGCATCACCAAATAACAGGCGCATACGTAACCACAGCGCGCCCCGTGAAACAAGAAAACACGCGCAAGCCGGTTAACACCGCCTGAACGCGCGCGTACCCGGCGGCGCCCGTTTCACGTTTGGCGCAGCGTGTCGCCCAGGGTGATCCGCGGCTCAAGTGCGATGCGCACCGGCGCGGCCTCGGCGCCCGCATCGACGGTGGCGCGCGCGGCGATGAGTCCGGCGGCCTTGCGGCCGATCTCCAGCCGGCAGGCATCCATCGTCGCCAGCTGCATCGGCAGACCGTCCAGCAATTCGACACCGTTGAACCCGGCCAGTCCGACCTTGCCGGGGATGTCCACGTCCTGCTCCATCAGGTACAGCAACCCGCCCGCGCCGATCATGTCGTTGGAATAATAAAGAAAATCCAGATCCTCGGTCTCTTGCAGCATGGCCGCCGTCATCTCGCGCCCCTTCAGCAGCGCCGAGCCGCCGGAATAGAACGCGTGGTTCGCCATCTCGATGCCGGCCTTGGCGAGCGCCTCGGTGAATCCCTCGAAACGTTTGCGCGCCCGGTGATCGAGCGGCATCTTGGTGCCCAAGAACCCGATCCGGCGATAGCCCGCGCGGATGATCGCCTGTGCCATCTGCTGCCCGGCCCGCCTGTGCGAGATCCCCACGACCGAATCGATCGGCGTGCCGTCGACATCCATGATCTCGACCACCGGGATGCCGCTGGCGCGCAGCATCGCACGGCTGGCATCGGAATGTTCCAGCCCGGCGATGATCACCCCCGAGGGGCGCCATGACAGCATCTCGTAAAGGACCTTTTCCTCTTTCTCGGGGCGGTAGCCGGTGAGGCCGACGACGGGTTGCAGGCTGGTTTCCTCGAGCACCTCGCTGATCCCGGTCATCACCTCGGGAAAGACCATGTTGGACATCGACGGAATGATCACCGCCACGAGGTTGACCCGCTGGCTGGCCAGCGCCCCGGCGATCTTGTTGGGCACGTAACCCAGACGCTTCGCGGCCTCGAGCACACGCTGCCGCGTCCCTTCCGAGACATCGCCCTTGTTACGCAACACCCGGCTCACCGTCATTTCCGACACCCGCGCAGCTTCGGAGACATCGCGCAGGGTCAAGGGGGGTCTGACTTGGGTCATGAGAGGGTCCGGAACTGACGACGGGATCGCGGCGTCAAACGCGCAGGCACGCGAGGCCGCAGTCTTCATCGCAATATTGGATAAATCGCCACATGACAAATGTCTTCGCACGGGCTAAGAGACCCCGCGCGGCCCCGTGGCTCAACTGGATAGAGCAATCCCCTCCTAAGGGATAGGTTGCAGGTTCAAGTCCTGCCGGGGTCACCAGCCCGCATCAAGGCTGTTGCATCGCGGCCCGAGGCCACCACAACTATACGGGCGGCAGGACAAGCCGCCACCCGTGAATAGGCATCGAATTGCAATGCGATACGCGGTTCAGCCTCCTGGCGCGTAGGCGCTGCACCAGCCATTGGCGTTGACCTGCACATCGCGGAATTGCGGGTGCTGGCAGCCGCCCCACTCGGAATCGCCGCCCTGCCAGAAGACGCAGTTCGAGCATTGCGATCCCTCGCGGTACCGCGCGTGATCGGTCGCATCGTTGAAATCGTTGACGTAATCCAGCGCGTGCCCGTCCTCGGCCTGGTCCTGGGCGAAGGCAGGGCCGGCGGCTGTCAGGCCGATCCCGGCAAAGGGCACGGCCGCCCCGAAGGCGGCGATCTTGCGAAGAAATGCGCGGCGCGCGGTCTCGAACTTGTCGGGCATTGGCTCAGGTCTCCCTTGGCTGTGCGTTGATTATAACAACTGCGACTGTAGCGGAGTTTGCGAGCCGGTCAAACGACACATTCACGAAGCAAGACGTGTTGCAGGGCTTTCGGCAAGATACCGCCAGACATGCGCCGTCCTGCGCAATTTCGCACGGAAAAATCTTGTCACCTTTTCCTGAAATTGCTTCGCCGCGCGCGCCCTTGCCGCCAGCCGGGCGCTGCTGCCTCAGCAGTTGGGCACGTTCACCGCCAGCCCGCCCAGCGAGGTTTCCTTGTATTTCTCGCTCATGTCCGCGCCGGTCTGGCGCATCGTCTCGATGCAGGCATCGAGCGGCACCAGGTGCGTGCCGTCGCCGCGCAGGGCGAGCGACGCGGCGCTGACGGCCTTGATCGCGCCCAGCCCGTTGCGCTCTATGCAGGGCACCTGCACGAGGCCGCGCACCGGGTCGCAGGACATGCCGAGGTGATGCTCGAGTGCGATCTCGGCGGCGTTCTCGATCTGGGCCGGCGTGCCGCCCAGCACGGCGCACAGCCCAGCGGCCCCCATCGCGGCGGCGCTGCCGACCTCGGCCTGGCAGCCCGCCTCGGCGCCCGAAATCGAGGCGTTGAACTTGACCAGCCCACCGATCGCTGCGGCGGTCAGCAGGAATTCCTCGATCCGGGCCTCGTGGGCGCCGGGCACATGCTCCAGCCAGTACTTGATGACCGCGGGCACGACGCCGGCGGCCCCGTTGGTGGGCGCGGTGACCACCTGCCCGCCGGCGGCGTTCTCCTCGTTGACGGCCATCGCATAGGCGCTCATCCAGTCATTGATCTTGTGCGGCGCCTGCAGGTTCGTGCCGCGCTCTGCCAACAGCGCATCGCGGATGCCGCGGGCGCGGCGCTTCACGTTCAGGCCGCCGGGCAGCGTGCCATCGGCGGACAGCCCGCGCTCGATGCAGTCATCCATCACCCGCCAGATGCGTGCCACGCCGGTGCGCAGCGTGTCGTGGCCACCGCGCGAGATCTCGTTGGCGCGCTTCATCTCGGCGATGGTCTTGCCCGAGCGTTCGGCCATCTTCAGCATCTCGGCCGCGGACTTGAAGGGATAGGGCACCGGGTCGCCGTCTTCGGTGTTGCGACCCGCGGCAAGCTCGTCCTCGGTCATCACGAAGCCGCCGCCGATGGAATAATACGTCTCGCGCAGGATCACGTCTCCCTCCGCGTCGGTGGCCATCAGCACCATGCCATTGGCATGGCCCGGCAGGTTGGGACCGAAATCGAACACCAGATCCTTCTTGGGGCGGAATGTCATCGCCGGCAGGTCCGGCGGCGCAATGGTCTGCGTGTCGCGGATCTGCGCCAGCACCGCCTCGGCGGCGTCGGCGCAATAGGTTTCGGGGCGAAACCCGGCAAGCCCGAGGATCGTCGCGCGGTCGCTGGCATGGCCGACACCGGTGAAGGCGAGACTGCCATGCAGGGCCCCGCGCAGCCCCGAATAATGGAACGGCTCGGCGCGCATCCGGTCGAGGAAACGCGCGGCGGCAACCATCGGCCCCATCGTGTGCGACGAAGACGGACCGATGCCGACCTTGAACATGTCGAAAACCGAAAGAAACATGTGCGCGCTCCCATATCGCGGGTGTTGTGCCTTGTAGCAGAAAAGGGCGCTTGTCCGAAAGCGACGCGTCAGACGCGTCTAACCGCCACGTGAGTGGCCTTATACCAACGGCCTTAACCTTTGACCGCTTTGGCGTATTCTCGGGTGGTAATCGAGCGCACGGTCGCGATGTCGTTGGCGAAGAAGTTCCAAGCGTCGCGGCATCGTGCCACGATCTCCTCGCAGGTTTCGAACACGGAGATGGCGAGGCGGTTGGCGCGCAGGCGGGCCCGGACGTGCTCGAGCGGGTTGAACTCCGGGGCGTAGGGCGGGAGCGGCAGCAGGGTGATGGTGTCGGGCACCTTCAGAGCCTTGGCGCCATGCCCTCCGGCACCGTCGAGCACCAGAACGGCATATGCGCCCTCGGCGACGGTGCGGGAGATCTCGGCGAGGTGGGCGTGGGCATGAGCAGCGCGGCGGTGGCTCCGCGGTCGGGGCGCAGACGGCGCCGAAGATACAGGCCAATGTAGGCCCAGGTGTCGCGGGTGTCGCGCGGCGCCCGGATGCGAGTGAGTTTGCCCTGCTGGCCGACCCGTGCCTCATCCCGATCCGCAGGGCCGCGCAGCGAAACCACATCTCCAGGGGTTTGTCCCGGGCGTGCTCCGGCAGGGCGTCGGTTACGGTCGCGGCGACGTTTTTGTGAACGCCTGTTGGCCCCGGGGTCGGATTTCGGCTGCTGCGGGCGCACCGAGAGCCGGCGAAATCCGGGCGCGGCCAACGGCTTGCCCACCCTGCGCTCGTGCGTGGCAACGCGAGAGGCGCATCTCGATCCTGCGCTGAAGGTCGCCGCTCCGCCAGCGCACCACCCACGTCCAAGGCAGGGTCGGGACCTTCGTGCACCATCCGTGCCGGGTCTGCCGTCTGCTCAGCGCTCAGCCGCGGCGCGGGCCCGGTNTGCCGGGTCTGCCGTCTGCTCAGCGCTCAGCCGCGGCGCGGGCCCGGTCGAGCGGCGGTCAGACAGCCCCGCCAGCCCGTCGGCGTTGTAGCGGTGGACCCAGTCCCGGAGCGTCTGCCGGTCCATACCGCAGGTCTCGGCCGCCGTCTTGCGGTCCACCCCCTCCAGCACCAATGCGATCGCCGGCATGCGCCGCGCCGCCTTGGCATCCTTCGCCGTCGCCGCCGCAACCCGAAGCGCGCGCGCCGACAAATCCGTTGGTGCAATCGCGACCGCCATCGAACCCTCCATGCTTCGATGAAAGGGACTGACAGCACTGAACCGAAGGGAAGCCCGCG
This sequence comes from Roseovarius sp. D22-M7, assembly GCF_037083785.1. Lineage (NCBI taxonomy): Bacteria > Pseudomonadati > Pseudomonadota > Alphaproteobacteria > Rhodobacterales > Roseobacteraceae > Roseovarius > Roseovarius sp. D22-M7. Next base: position 935 of record NZ_JBAPKY010000025.1, on the reverse strand, counting down.
AGAGTCACCGAGAGGGGCCGTTGGTATAGTACCTCAACGCCCAAAGGCTCGGCGCCTGGGAGGCCCGCACAGCGCCGCTCGTCGTGGCCTTCGGCGAATGGCTCCGGAAGCAGGGGGGGAGCGGGTCTCGGCAAAGTGCAGCCTCGGCGAAAAGCTAGCCTGTATCCGTCGCCTCCGGGACGGGCTGCAGACCTTCATCCCTGACGGTCGTGTTGAGAACCCGATCCGGCCGGTCGCACTGAACAGGAAAAACGCGTTGTTCGCCGGTGACGACGAGGGCGGCAAGCCCTGGTGCCGCATCGCGTCTCTGATCGAGACCGCCAAGATCAACGGCGTTGAAACGGTCGCCTATCTCAAGGCCACCCTCCAAGCCATCGCAGGCGGTCATCCCGAGAAGCGCTTCGATGATCTGCTGCCCCGGGAATTCACGACGTCGAGCCCACCACACGTGCGTGGTGGCCGGCGCTCACTCGCCGTCCTCTGGCGCCGCTGTTGCACCTGTTCCCGACCCATCATGCCGAACTTGGGGCGCTGCACCCGCCGGATGCCAGTGTCGCAAGGCTGGACGAAGACGCGTTGGCCGGCAGCCCGATCCGCAGAGCCGACGCACGCGACCCATTTCATGCCTCAGACCCGCGACGCTCGGCATCCCGCTGACCCGGGCTACCGGATGGCAACTGTCCGGGCACAGAAAGCTCTCCCACGATCCGACACGGTCGCTACGGCACAGGGAGTTCTCTTCGAACTCTTCAACTGAACTCGTCTAAGGTGACACCCCAATGCGCGCACCCCTACTCTCGGAACGCCTTTGTGAAGTAGTCGGTGAGGGGTTTGACGAGGTAGGCGATGGGGGTTCGGTCCTCGGTTCGGATGAAGGCCTCGACCGGCATGCCGGGCAGGAGGGTGGTGTCGGCGGGCAGCCTGGCCTGTTCGCC
>NZ_JBAPKY010000024.1:0-53297 GCF_037083785.1 Roseovarius sp. D22-M7 | reverse complement strand
CCCCAGCTGGTTCAAGCCGGGGAAAGGTTGCACATGGGTCAGTTCTCAGTGACAATTTTGGTGGTTGCCGGGTCAGATCTCAGCGACAATCAACAATGCCGCGCACAAGGCGAAGATCGCGGACTAGGTGGGATTGGTGCGGGTGGTCGGACTCGAACCGACACTCCTTGCGGAAAGGGTGTTTGAGACCCTCGCGTCTACCATTCCGCCACACCCGCACTGGTCGCTCCCCGGTGGTAGCCTCGGGGACCGGAGCCCTGTCTAACCCGCCGCGCCGCCGGGCTCAATCCGACGCGGATGGCCTATTCCGGACCCAGGGACCGATCGGTCAGCGCAACGCCTTGAAAACGATTCGCTTTTCCGGGCAGACACCGTGATTCTGAATCCCCTGCGTCTACCATTCCGCCACTTTGGCCACCGCAAATGGCATAGCCAAGCCGCGGCGCGGCGTCCAGAGGGTGCGGCGAAATTTGCCATGTGTGGAGCCGAGGCTTGACCGCGCGGCGCACGCGTGCTGTGTCGCGGGATCTGAAACCGGGGCAGCAGCACATGATCAGATCCCTTTACGACTGGACACTGCGCATGGCCAAGCATCGCCAGGCGCTCTGGGTGCTGGCGGCGGTCAGTTTCATCGAAAGCTCGGTCTTTCCGATCCCACCGGATGTGTTGATGATCCCGATGATCCTGGCGCGCCCGTCGCGGGCCTGGCTGATCGCCTCGGTGGCGCTTGTGTCCTCGGTGCTGGGCGGGCTTCTCGGCTATGTCATCGGCGCCTTCGCCTACCAGGAGATCGGCGTGCCGATCCTTACCGCGCTCGGCAAGGATGCGGCGATGGAGGCCTTCAGCACGCGGTTCAACGATCTCGGCTTCTGGGCGGTGCTGACGGCGGGGGTCACGCCGTTTCCCTACAAGGTGATCACCATCATGTCGGGCTGGACAGCGATGCCGATCGGCACCTTCGTCGCCACCTCGATCCTGGCCCGCGGCCTCCGGTTTTTCCTGGTCGCCGGTCTGCTGTGGAAATTCGGCCCGCCGATCCGCGATTTCATCGAGCGTCGGCTGGGACTGATGACGATCCTGTTCGTGCTGCTTCTCTTTGGCGGCTTCTACGTGACGAGGTTCCTGTGATGGGGCTGTCCAGACGCCAGCTTGCAGGCCTCGCCGCGGGCGGATCGGCCGCGCTCTTGCTCGCGGCCTTCGGCTTTCAGCATATCGGCGGCATGGCGCCCTGTTCGCTGTGCGTGTGGCAACGCTGGCCGCATGTGGTCGGGGTCGCCTGCGGGGCGGTGGCACTTTTTGCCCTGCCCCGAGCGGTGGCCCTTGCCGGCATGATGGCGGCGCTCGCCACGGCGGCGATCGGCGGCTACCATACCGGCGTCGAGCGCGGCTGGTGGAAGGGCCCTGGGACCTGCACCTCCTCGGGCACGTCCGGTCTCAGCGCCGACGAGCTTTTCGATCGGATCATGGCCGCGCCGCTGGTGCGCTGTGACGAGGTGCCCTGGCAGTTGCTGGGCCTGTCGATGGCGAGCTGGAACATGGTTCTGGCGCTCGGGCTTGCGGGGATCTGGTTTTTGGCCCTGCGCGCCCGCTGAGTACAGCGGCCGGGAGCCAAGCCAAGGAGCGCTCTTGCACGCTCATCCCCCCGATTTCCAGGTATTGAGCAGAAGGCTGGTTTCCGAACTGGCGATCCCGTCGAAGCGCCGGATCTGCGCCAGTACCCGGTCGAGGGCCTCCAGCGTGTCGGTGCCGATCTCGACGATCACGTCCCAGCGGCCATTGGTGGTGTGCATCGCGCGCACCGCGCTCAGGCCGCCAAGCCGGCGCAGGATGCGCTCGGTCCCGCGCCCCTCGATCCCCAGCATCATCAGGCCGCGCACCGGATCGCGGGCCGCATCCCCGCGCAGCACCACGGTAAAGCCGACAATCTCGCCGCGCGCGCGCAGCCGATCGATCCGCGCCCGCACGGTGGTGCGCGACACGCCAAGCCCGGCCGCCAGATCCGAGAGCGAGGCGCGCGCATCGTGCCGCAGCATCGAGATGAGGGCGTGATCGATCGTATCCATTTCGCAGAACTGAGCTTTCGTTTCGGAGGATAACGCACCAAACTGTGCAAAAAATTGGCTTCTAATCAACCCGTTTCGGCATCATTCTAATCGCGACCGTAAAAGGGAATATGTGATGACCACCAAGAAAATCGTTCTGATCGGCGCGCCGGTCGATAGCGGGAAGGATCGGCGCGGCTGTCTGATGGGGCCGGATGCCTACCGTACCGCCGGGCTGGCCCAGGCGCTTGGCGATCTGGACCACGGCGTCAGCGACATCGGCAATCTCGCGCCCGCCGAAACCGTGCCCGACCCCGGGATGCCGCCGCATGTCCACGCGCCCGCGCTGACCGCCGGCTGGACGGCGACGCTGGCCACTGCCGCGCGCGACGCGATGCAGGACGGCCTGCCGATCTTCCTCGGTGGCGATCACAGCCTGTCGCTGGGGTCCATGGCCGGGGTCGCGGCGCACGCGAACGCCCTCGGGCGTCCGCAATATATCCTGTGGCTCGACGCGCATAGCGACATCCACACGCCGCAAAGCACCGAATCGGGCAACCTGCATGGCACGCCCATCGGCTACGTGACCGGGCGCCCGGGTTTTCACGGCTTTCCGCCCGTCGCCTACCCGGTGCCGCAGGAGAATATCTGCATGCTCGGCCTCCGCTCGGTCGATGCGGCGGAACGTGCGGCGCTCGACGGCACGGCGATCCGCACGCATGACATGCGCGAGATCGACGAGCGCGGGATCGCCCGGCCGCTCGCCGCGTTCCTGTCGGATGTCGAGAACGCCGGCGGGATGCTGCATGTCTCGCTCGACGTGGATTTCCTCGATCCAGGTTTAGCGCCCGCGGTCGGCACCACCGTGCCCGGCGGCGCCACCATGCGCGAGGCGCATCTGGTGATGGAGATGGTCAGCGACAGCGGTCTTCTGACCTCGCTCGACCTCGTGGAACTGAACCCGTTTCTCGACGAGCGCGGGCGCACCGCGCAGGTGATGGTCGATCTCGCGGCCTCGGCGCTTGGCCGCCGCGTCTTCGATCGCCCCACCCAGGCCCATAACTGAGGATTTCCCAATGACGCTTTCTCCCTCCGACAAGGCACTGGTGCCCTTCGTCTCTGTCGACAACATGATGAAGCTGGTGCATCACATCGGGATAGAGCCGATGCTGGCCGGTCTGGCCGAGTATATCGAGGCCGATTTCCGGCGCTGGAACCTCTTCGACAAGAGCCCGCGCGTCGCGTCGCATTCCGACGAGGGCGTGATCGAATTGATGCCCACCTCGGATGGCGAGGTCTACGGGTTCAAATACGTCAACGGCCATCCGAGCAACACGAAGGCCGGATTACAGACCGTCACCGCCTTCGGGCTGCTGGCCAATGTCGGCAACGGCTACCCTGTGCTGCTGTCGGAAATGACTGTGCTGACCGCGCTGCGCACCGCTGCGACCTCCGGCATGGTGGCGAAATACCTTGCACCGAAGGGCGCCGACACGATGGCGATGATCGGCGCCGGCGCGCAGTCCGAATTCCAGAGCCTTGCGATGAAGGCGCTGGTCGGCATTACCTCGGTGCGGCTTTACGATATCGACGCCGCGGCGACCGCGAAGGCCGCGCGCAATCTTGCCGGCACGGGGCTGAACATCGTGACCTGTGCCAGCCCGGAAGAGGCCATCGAGGGCGCGCAGATCATCACCACCTGCACCGCCGACAAGCAGTACGCGACGATCCTGACCGACAACATGGTCGGTGCGGGAGTGCACATGAACGCCATCGGCGGCGACTGTCCGGGCAAGACGGAACTGGCGCCCGGCGTGCTGAACCGCTCCACGATCTTCGTGGAATACCCCGAACAGACAAGGATCGAGGGCGAGATCCAGCAGCTCGACCCCGACCATCCGGTGACCGAGATGTGGCAGGTGCTGGCCGGAGAGGCGCCGGGGCGCGCGTCGCAAGGGCAAATCACGCTGTTCGACAGTGTCGGCTTCGCGATCGAGGATTTCTCGGCGCTGCGCTACATCCGCGACCATATCGGCGGCAGCGACTACTACCTGAACCTCGACCTTCTGGCCGATCCCGACGATCCCCGCGACCTCTTCGGAATGGTCCTGCGCGCCGCCCCCTGACCGGGCAGGCCAGCTTGATCGCCGGCCCCGCCTCTGGCATAGGCAGGGCCGACGCGGTTGGCAGCTTGCATGGCCGCACGGCCCCGTTGCACTGACAGGCGAGCGCGCATGCCCATTCTCAAACCCGACTCTTGCCACCTTCTGCTGATCGACTTCCAGGCGCGGCTGATGCCGGCGATCCGCGACGGCGACGAGGTGCTGGCGAACGCCGCGCAGCTTCTGGCCGTCGCGCGCAAGCTGAAGGTCTCGCGCAGCTTCACCGAACAGAACCCCGACAAGCTGGGACGGACCGTGCCGGAGGTCGCCCCGCAGCCGGGCGAGCCGGTTCTGGCGAAGATGAGCTTCGACGCCTGCCGCACGGCCGGGGTGGTCGAGACCCTGGCGGGGGCGACGGATTTCGTCGTGATGGGATGCGAGGCGCATGTCTGCGTGTCGCAGACGGTTCTGGGGCTGATGCAGGCCGGACACCGCGTGCATGTCGTCGCCGATGCCGTCGGCGCGCGCGCGCAGATCAACCGCGACGTCGCGCTTACCCGGATGGCCCGCCACGGCGCGCAGATCGTCACCTCTGAAATGGTGGTCTTCGAATGGCTCGGCACGGCGACGCATCCGGCCCTGCGCGAGGTCATCGCGTTGATCAAGTGACGTGCCGGGTATCCTGCCGACGCGCGCATGGGCTGGACCGCGCCCGGATCCGGCGCTAAGCGAGGCAAGACGCGGCATCGAAGGACACCAGGACATGACGGCAGTGCGCAAGGCAGAGCATGAGAGAATCCGCGCGCTGGCGGCGCGCGTCCTGCGCACCGAGGCCGACGCGATCGCGCTGATGGCCGAGGACCCTCCCGAGGGGCTCGCGCGGGCGGTGCGGCTGATGCAGGGATCGACCGGGCGCGTCGTCGTCTCGGGCATGGGCAAGTCTGGCCACATCGCGCGCAAGATCGCCGCGACGCTGGCCTCGACCGGGTCGCCGGCGCTTTACCTGCACCCCGGCGAGGCGAGCCACGGCGACCTCGGCATGGTGACGGGCGGCGATGTCTGCCTGCTGCTGTCGAATTCCGGCGAGACGCGCGAGTTGTCGGACCTGATCCAGTATGCAAGGCGCTTCGACATCCCGATGATCGCCGTCACCCGCGTGGCCGGCAGTACGCTGGCGCGGCAGGCGGACGTGGCGCTGATCCTGCCCGACGCGCCCGAGGCGTGCGCGATCGGCATGGCGCCCACCACCTCGACCACCTGCGCGCTGGCCTTGGGCGACGCGCTGGCCGTGGCGCTGATGGAAGAACGCGGCTTTGCCGCCGATGCGTTCCACGTCTTCCACCCGGGTGGCAAGCTCGGGGCGCAATTCCTGCGGGTGGCCGATATCATGCATGTCGGCGACGCGCTGCCGGTGGTCGCGCCCGACACCTCGATGGGCGAGACCCTGATCGAGATGAGCGGCAAGGGCTTCGGCATCGCCGCGGTCATCGAGGCGGGACACCTGCACGGGGTGATCACCGATGGCGACCTGCGCCGCAATCTCGACGGGCTGATGGAGCGCGCCGCGGGCCAGGTGGCGACCCGCGATCCGCTGACCGCCCGCCCCGGCATGCTGGTGTCAGAGGCGCTCGGCGTGATGAACCGCAACAAGATCGGCGCGCTGCTGGTCGTCGACGAGGCGGGCGCGCTGTGCGGGCTGCTGCACATCCATGACTGCCTGCGCGCGGGCGTCGCCTGACACAGCCTTGCTCGGAAAGGACACGCAAGACATGACCAAAACCGTTGCCATAGGACCGCTGAAGGTGGCAAACGACGCGCCCTTCGCGCTGATCTCGGGACCCTGCCAGATGGAAAGCCTCGACCACGCGCGCCGCATCGCCGGCACGCTGGCCGAGACCTGCGACCGGCTCGGCATCCCCTTCGTGTTCAAGGCCAGCTATGACAAGGCCAACCGCTCGTCCCTGGGCGGCAAGCGCGGCCTCGGGATGACCCAGGGCCTTGCGAACCTCGCCGCGATCCGTGACGAGTTCGGCTGCCCGGTGCTGACCGACGTGCACGAAAGCGACCAATGCGCCCCCGCCGCCGAGGTCTGCGACGTGTTGCAGATCCCCGCATTCCTCAGCCGGCAGACGGATCTTCTACTGGCCGCGGGGGCCACGGGGCGCGCGATCAACATCAAGAAGGGGCAGTTCCTCGCGCCGTGGGACATGGCCAACGTCGCCGCCAAGGTCGCCTCGACCGGCAACGAGAACATCCTGCTGTGCGAACGCGGTGCGAGTTTCGGCTACAACATGCTGGTCTCGGACATGCGGTCGCTGCCGATCATGGCCGACACCGGCTATCCGGTGATCTTCGACGCCACCCATTCGGTACAATTGCCGGGCGGCATGGGCGCGTCGTCGGGCGGGCAGCGCGAATTCGTGCCGCCGATGGCGCGCGCGGCGCTGGCCGTGGGCTGTGCGGGCCTGTTCATAGAGACGCATGACGATCCAGACAACGCGCCCTCTGACGGACCCAACATGGTGCCGCTGGGGGACATGCCCGCGCTGCTGGAACGTCTGGTGCGCCTCGACCGGATGATCAAGGCGGGCTGAACGGGCAGGGCCAGCCGCCCTGCCCGGCCCCGCGCCACCCGTCAGGCGGGCACCTGCATGCCCTTTTCCTGTGCCAATGTGCGCATCCGCTTCTGCAGCTTCTCGAAGGCGCGCACCTCGATCTGGCGGATGCGCTCGCGGCTGACATCGTATTGCGTGCTGAGATCTTCCAGCGTGATCGTCTCTTCGCTGAGACGACGCTGCGTCAGCACGTCCTTCTCGCGGTCGTTGAGCACGTCCATCGCCTGCATCAGCAATTCGTGCCGCTGCTGCAATTCGTCCTGCGCCTCGTAGGCGCCGGCCTGATCGGCGTGCTCGTCCTCGAGCCAGTCCTGCCATTGCATCGACCCCTCGCCCTCGGACCCGACAGAGGCGTTGAGCGAGGCGTCCGACCCGGCCATGCGCTGGTTCATGCTGATGACCTCGTCCTCGGTCACGCCCAGATCACGCGCGATCTGCTTGACCGCGTCGGGCCGCATGTCGCCATCCTCCAGCGCGCCGATGCGCGCCTTGGCCTTGCGCAGGTTGAAGAACAGCTTCTTCTGCGCGCTGGTCGTGCCTAGTTTCACCAGGCTCCACGAGCGCAGGATGTATTCCTGGATGCTGGCGCGGATCCACCACATCGCGTAGGTCGACAGGCGGAAGCCGCGCTCGGGGTCGAAGCGCTTGACCGCCTGCATCAGGCCCACATTCGCCTCGGAGATGACCTCGGCCTGCGGCAGGCCGTAGCCGCGATAGCCCATGGCGATCTTCGCCGCGAGACGCAGGTGGCTGGTGACCATCTTGTGCGCGGCCTCGGTATCCTGTTCCTCGGCCCAGCGTTTTGCCAGCATGTACTCTTCTTCCGGCTCCAGCAGGGGGAACTTGCGGATCTCCTGCATGTAGCGGTTCAGCCCGCCATCGGGTGTCGGTACGGGCAGGTTTTCATAATTGGCCATGTGTCTGTCCCTTTCCTCGTCTATCCGGTGTGCCGTGGACCCGGCTCGCGCGGCGCGTGTCCACGTTCTAGGGTCAATTCTTTAACGCATGAGGTAGCGCGTTCCGTCGCAATGTGGTGATTATGTCACAAATTCACGCGATCTTGCATGCCTGTCAGCGTCTCGCCGCGCAGGGCGGCCAACAAGCCGGCAAGATCGTCCGGAAGTGCCGCTTCAAGGCGCACGTCCTGCCCGGTGACGGGGTGCGTGAAGCCAAGGCTGGCGGCATGCAGCGCCTGCCGGCCAAAGCCGCGCGCCGCATCGATCGCCCCCGGTGTCAGCGCCTTTTGCGACAGCTTGCGCCGCCCGCCATAGACCGGATCGCCGATCAGGGCGTGCCCGGCATGCGCCATGTGCACCCGGATCTGGTGGGTCCGCCCGGTCTGCAACCGGCATTCCAGCAGCGCCGCCGCCGGTGGATGCCCGAAACGCTCGATGACCCGCGCCCGGGTGACCGCGTGCCGGCCGCCTTCAAACGTGACCGCCTGGCGCTGCCGGTCGGTTCGGTGACGCGCCAGCCCGGTGGTCAGGCACAGCACGCCACCCGGCTCGAACGCCGCCCCCCGCACCCCGCGCAAGCGCGGATCGCCGGGCTCGGGCACGCCATGCACCACGGCAAGATAGCTGCGCGCGACGCTGTGCGCCTCGAACTGCGCGGCAAGGCCGTGATGCGCGACATCGGTCTTGGCCACCACCAGCAGGCCGGTCGTGTCCTTGTCGATGCGGTGCACGATTCCAGGCCGGCGCGTACCGCCGACCCCCGAAAGGGTGTCACCGCAATGATGCAGCAGCGCGTTCACCAGCGTACCCCTCGGGCTGCCGGGCGCAGGATGCACGACCATGCCCGCGGACTTGTCGATGACGATCAGATGGGCGTCCTCGAAAACCACGTCCAGCGCGATCTCCTCGGCGCCGACATGGCTGTCCAGCGGCGCGGGCATATCGATCTCGACGAGGTCGCCGGCGGCGACGCGCGCCTTGGCGTCGCATGTCACCGCGCCGCCGACGCGCACCGCACCTTCGGCCAGCAGCCGCGCCAGCCGCGTGCGCGACAGCGCCGCGGCCTCTGGCACATCGCGCGCAAGCGCCTTATCAAGGCGCGCAGGCGGATCGTCCCCGATCCGGAAAGAAAGCGGGTCGTGACCCATGGATGACAGCCCCCCGCCGGTCGGCCCGGCGACCCTGAAGTTCCTTGCACGGCTGGTCACGGTGCTGACCGCCACGATGATCGTCGGCGTTCTAGTGATCGTCGGGCTGCTTGTCACGCGATTGCAGCGCGCCGGCCCGCCATCCCTCACCCTCCCGGCCGAGATCACCCTGCCCGACGACGCGACGGCGCGCGCCGTCACGATGGGTAGCGACTGGTACGCGGTGGTCACGACCCGCGACCGCATCCTGATCTTCGACCGCACCACCGGCGAGATCCGCCAGACCGTGCAGATCGCCCCGGCCGAAGAGCCGAGGGAATGATCCGCGTCTGCCGGCTTCACCGAGACACCGGCCGCCGAAGCCTTGGCCGCGATCCCGGAAGGGTGTCGCGGCGCATCACGGCTACGGCAAGGACCCGGGTTGATCCCTGCCCGGAGATGCACATGATGCCGATTGCCTTACTGCGACGCGCCCGTGTGTTAACTGAAGGTCGAGAGGAAAAGGTTTGAAAGTTTTCGACATGCTGCGTTGCGTCGACGGAAACGCCAAGCGCGGGTCGCGGTTCCCTGATGTGCCACCACCCGAAGGCGACATGACATGATCCGCAACATCACGATCCTGCTGGTGTTTCAGCTGCTTGGCGAGACGGTCGCACGCGGCGCGGCACTCGCGGTGCCCGGCCCGGTGATCGGGCTGGCGGCGCTGTTCGTCACGCTCCTCGTCGTGCCGGGATTGGCAGAACGCATGCGCGACACCGCCGACGGGTTGCTGGCGCATCTGTCATTGCTGTTCGTGCCGGCGGGCGTCGGCGTCACCGCGCATCTGACAACCTTCGCCGAGGCGGGTCTCGGGTTGGCCGCGGCGCTCGTGGGATCGACGGTGCTGGCGATCCTCGTAGCCGTGGGTGCATTCGTTGCGACCGCGAGACTGACCGGGGCGCACCGCGATGACTGACCCGTTCCGGCTGTGGTCCTATCTCGCGCAGGAGCCCTTGCTCTGGCTGACCGTGACGCTGATGGCCTATGTCATCGCGGACTGGGTCTCTGACAGGCTGGGCCGGCATCCGCTTGCCAATCCGGTGCTGATCGCGATTCTGATCATTGCCACCGTGCTGGCCGTCAGCGACACCCGATACGAGACCTATTTCGAGGGCGCGCAATTCGTGCATTTCATGCTCGGCCCGGCGACCGTGGCGATGGCGGTACCTCTGTACGCCAATCTCGGCCGGGTGAAGCGGGTGCTCGCGCCGATGGCCGTGGCGCTGGTCGCGGGGTCGCTGACCGCGATCCTCTCGGCGCTCGGGATCGCGTATGCGTTCGGGCTGCGCGGCGAGGCACTGCTGTCGCTCGCGCCCAAGTCGGCCACGGCACCTGTCGCGCTCGGCGTCTCCGAGGCGATCGGCGGCGAGCCGACGCTGACCGCCGTGCTGGTGATCCTGACCGGCATCACCGGCGCGATTGTCGCCACTCCGCTGCTGAACGCCCTGCGCATCGAGGACTGGCGTGCGCGGGGCTTCGCGGTCGGGCTCGCCGCGCATGGGATTGGCACGGCGCATGCCTTTCGGGTCAATTCCACAGCCGGGGCGTTTTCCGGCATCGGAATGGGGCTCAACGCGATCCTGACCGCGTTTCTCGCGCCGCTGGTGGTAACGCTCCTGCTGTGATGTTGCGAAAGGGGTTAGACGTGTTGGATAGTCTGGCCGAGTTGGTTGTTTGAATGACCGTCACGACTGTTCAAACCAGGTGCGGCATAAGTCTGGAGGCAACCTGGGTTGGACGGTCGCACACTTGGTATTTTACAGCGCAGCGTTCCACAAGAAGTGCGGAGAGCCTCCGTTCGTTTCGGTCACCACCAACGTTCGGAAGGGTGGCCTGAGCGGCTGGCCATTTCATCTTCCCACGTAGTGAATTGATTATCCTGTGTCCAACACACATCAGCCGCTTCCCGGTTTTCAGCGTCGGTGCCCAAAAACTCGGCATCGGATTGTCTCCTGAGCTAAACACGTTCAAGCCCGTACGCCAGTCATAAAACGGGCGTGCGAGTGGAAGTTCTTGAAAAATAGAAGCGCATCTCACTGGTAACAATGACCACTCATGCCGTCGCGATAATGACCGCTCATGCCATCCGCCAAGGCATGAAGCCCCCAATGCGCCGCATCGGGATTGCAGTTAAACGGCGTGCGTTCCAGCCGTGCCTTCTTCACGTCTCTCTCGGCTTCGAAGACGATGGTGTCTTCCTTGATCGCGGCCATGACCTGCAGGTCGGCAAGGGTTTCGGGGTCGACCACGATCGGGTGGTTCGACAGTAGGACGAAGTCGGCGAATTTGCCCACTTCGATGCTGCCTTTGCGGTCTTCCTCGAAATGCTGCCAGGCCGGCCAGAGCGTCATGGCCTTCAGCGCGGTCATCACATCGACGCGCTGATGCGGCCCGAGGATGACTCAGGAAGATCGTCTCGAAGAGCAGCGCGGCGGCGGTAGTGAAGCTGACGGACATTCCCTTCTGGCAGGCCGCAAGTCCGGGCCCAAGGCCACATGGGTTTTACCGGTTCCGCTGGCGGGCGATCACCTCGCCGCAACAGCAAATCCCAACCTGATCGACGGAGCCGCGAACCCAGACATCCTGACGGCCATAGGCGACCGGGACCGAGTAATCGTTGGTGTCATGCCGCAAAAGCGACTGCGAGCTGGCCGATGTCGTAAATTGATAGAGACGCCAATCATTGATCTCGCGATTGCTCGCGTCAAAGACCACTTCGCCCGCAGAGCTGCGCATCCGGCCCTCGTCCGAGCGACAGGGGGGTGTCAAAGGCTGACCGGGAACGTCTTGTCAGCCATCCAGCGGCAACCTCACTCCCCGGCCTTGATGCCTGAAAGGCCGGGTTGGGTGATCCGCATCCGCGACTCCTCCAGCCCGTCTTCAAAGCCTTCGGCATCGCCATAATCGACGAATTGGGCATAATAGGCATGATGCGCGCCGACGCGCGCCGCGTGTTTGATCGGGCACCAGAAGGCCTCTGTCCGTCCCGCCATCTCCTGAATGTAGCCGATCAGACCGTTGCAATAACCACAATAGACACAGTTCAGCTTTTGCAGCCAGTTGAGGTAGGCAAGATGGTGCCGGTCCACCCGGATGAAATCGGCGCGGCGCACCTTTTCGATCCCGTAAGCCGGAAAGCATACCGCCTGGTAGATCGTGGCAAACAGATCCAGCAGGGCGAATGGCAGAATGAGACTGTAGATCACCGGCGCGGTGATCACCGTCATCGGCCGTGTCCGGCGCAGGAAGGTCAGAAACCTGACGCGCATCTCTCGATGGCGTCGCCGCATGTCGGCCTCGAACACGACCTTGCCATTCTCGAAGCGGTATCGGAACGCCTGGCGGCGCGCCTCGAACTCTTGTTCCAGCTCGTCCTGCAGGTCGCGGATGCGCGTCAGCAGGTTATCGGTGGCTGTCATCTCGGGGCTCTCCGGTTTGGTGACGCTTGAGCAGCCTACGCCGCTTGACCGGAAAAGCAAACGCGCCGGGAAGCAGCCCGACGCGCCCCGTATCCCGAGCATGCGCGACCTCAGGCCCTGCCGTTGCGAGGCAGACCCGCAATTCGCGCGCCTGTAGCATTCTGCAAGCGCACGCAAGAAAATCTGTCGTCACTGCTGTTGGCGGCTCTCCTTCGCCACAACGCAGATCTGAACCTTTTCTGACGACAGTCCCATTCCCTCTCGCGGGTCGGGACCAGCTGAGATCAGACGTGGTCATCATACGGGCGCGGGACCCGAAGCCGACTGGCGTTTCGACGCAAGGGTGCAAACGTAATCGACAGCGCCTTGCCACTGCAGGAGCCGGGCGGATGCATGGGGATACATGAAACTGCTGGTCCTCCTTCCTCAGAGCTCTTTTAATCGCAGTCCTGTTTTCCGGATCCGTGATGGCAAAGGCTCAGGCGGATCACGTTCCGGCCGGGCACAAATGCTGCGAGGGTGTGTCGCCGATGTCGCCTCATGCTGATACCACGAGGCAAGCCGACCATCCTTCATCTGAGGGTACTGCGATCGGTTCCGCGAGCCGCACCAGTTTCGCGGCGGGCGTCATGCCGGCAACTGGATCGACACGCCGGCGCTCTTCAGCGACCCCATTTTTCGCATGCCTTGGACGGCGCAGCTTTTCAGGAGACCACGATGAATATCCGCGTCCCTGCATCCGCCCTGATCCTCGCCTCCAGCGCGGCCGGCTCGGGTGACCATGCCCACGGCGAGACCCCCGTCGGTCAGAGCGGCAGCGCGACCGACGGCGACCGTACCATCGAGATCCGCATGGTCGAGACTGACGAGGGCATGGGCCACGAGCCGTCCGAGTTCTCTGTCCAGGAGGGCGAGACACTCCGGATCTCGGTGAGAAACGCGGGCGAGCTCGAGCACGAGATCGTCCTGGGCGCCGAGCAGAGCAACCTCGCCCACAAGACGGAAATGGCCGGGATGGGCCAGATGAAACACGACGATCCCAACGCCCTGCGCCTCGATCCCGGAGCGGAAGGCGAGCTCGTCTGGACATTCTCCAATGCCGGCATCTTCCAGTTCGCCTGCCTCATTTCCGGCCACATGGAAGCCGGCATGCATGGCCCGATCACCGTCAACTGAAGACACTCCTCCCAAGGCAGCGCAGGCGGACGGTCGGCCAGCGCCCGCTACCGGGAAACACGACATGACCAAAGCACTCACCACTCGCCGCAAAGAGCTCGTCGGGGGCGCAGCCCCGGGCATCGCGGCGTTCCTGTCACCCCGGCGCCGCGCAGCCTGTCGACGCATCGCGCGGTGGCGACCATCGGCCCCATCGTGTGCGAAAAGCACGGAACGATGCCAACCTTGAACATGTCGAAGACGGAAACAAACCTGTGCGCGCGCTCCCTGCTCGCGGATCTTGTGCCGTGTAGCTGAAAACGGCGCTTGTCCGAAAGCGATGCGTCAGACGCGGCTCACCGCCACGTTAGAGGATCAGAGCGCGGCACCCTCGGGCGGATCGGCGGGGCGCGGTCCGGTAAAGGGGCGCGGCCCCAGCCCCTCGGCGGAGATCGCGGCGTGCGCGGCGCGGCTCGCTTCGAGTCGCCCGAGCATCGCGAAAAGCCGCGGCCAGCGATCCGCCCGGAAATCGCCGACCCTCCCTTGCGGGTAAAGCGCGCGCCAACGCATCAGGCAGGCGAGGTAGGGGTCGAGCAGCGTGGCGTGATCGGCACCGAAACAAGGCGCCGCACGGGTCTCGATCATGTCGAGCCCCTCGGCGAACCGCGCCTGCATCGCCGCGCGCAGGCGATCCTGTGCGTGGCCGTCGTCGCCGACATACTGGTCGGGATAGAAGGTCATCCGCAGCGTCGGGTGCAGGGTATTGGACAGGACGAACAACCATTTCAGGAAATCGCCGCGCGCGGGGTCATCGGCGGCGGGCGCCCCGCCATGGCGGTCCGCCAGCCAAAGAAGGATCGCGCCGGTCTCGAAGATCGCGCCGTCCCGGGTCTCGAGCACCGGGATCAGCCCATTGGGGTTGAGCGCGAGATAGGCGGGCGATTTCTGCGCCCGGGCGCGGCGATCCACCAGCACGGCCTCGAACGGCACGCCCAGATCCTCCAGCGCCAGCCGGATGACCAGCGAGGCGTTGTCTGGCGCGTAATGCAGCTTGTAGAATGTCGGCATCGCCCTGCCCCTTTCGCCATTCCAAGTCTTTATGACGCGCGACGGGCGGCATGCCAAGGACGCGCGGATCTCCGACTTGTGGCTCTCTTGGCGGGGTGCCGCGTCTGGGGTAGTCTCGCCCTCAGGGACAGGGAGAGGAACCAGACCGATGAAGATGAGCGACACCCGCGAGATCAAGGCCGACCGCGCGACCGTCTGGGCGGCGCTGCTCAGCCCCGAGGTGCTGAAGGAATGCGTGCCCGGCGCGCAGGAGGTGACCGGCACGCCAGAGGACGGCTTCGAGGCCACCGTCACGCAGAAGGTCGGCCCGGTGAAGGCCACGTTCAACGGCACTGTGACGCTGACCGAGATGATCGAGCCCGAAAGCCTGACGCTGAGCGGCGAGGGCAAGGGCGGGGCTGCGGGCTATGCCAAGGGCTCGGCCGATGTGCGGCTGGAAGAGTCCGGGACCGGCACGACGCTGAGCTACGATGTCGAGGCGCGCGTCGGCGGCAAGCTGGCGCAGCTTGGCAGCCGCATCGTCGACGGCTTTGCCAAGCGTATGGCCGACCAGTTCTTCACCCGCCTGCAGGAGGTGATCGACGGCCCATCGGAAGACGACCCCGAACCCGAAGCGGAAAAGAAGGGCTGGTTGAAGCGGCTGATCAGTTGATCGCGGACACCAGGCCGCGCAGCCCCGCCCGGAACTTCGACGCGCCGCCATTGGCGGGGTGCCGAAGGGTGGGCAGATCGGGGGCGAGCGGGCGCAGGTGATCACGGGCGGTATTGCCGATGCAGATCACGCGGGCTGCAGGGAACCGAGATTGCAGATCCGCGAGGATATCGAGATGGGCCGCGACGTCGCCGGGTAACGGCGTCCGGTTGGTGAGGGGGGCGCCGGGCCGATGCGGGTGGAACGGGAACACGTTCCACAACACCACACAATCCGTCAGGCCAAGAGCCACGAGCTCGCGCCAGACGATCGACGCGGTCGGCTCGGAAAAGCCTTGGGCTTTTTCCGGCTTGTTGCGCCCCGTGTCCGGGTGGCTGGTGCGCATGCCCTCCATGGCGGGTCCGAACACGACCTCTGCCGGCACGCCGGGCTTGTGCCCCAGCAGTGTGCGTTCGCAGGTCATCGCGATGCCGGAAAACCGCGCGCCCTGGTATCCCGGCGCCTCGGCCACCAGCATCAGCCGGGCACTATCCTCGCGGCGGGCGAGGTAGGCCGCGAGCTGCCGGCGACGGATCTGGGGCGCCTCGGGGCCGATATCCACGCCGGGCAGATGAACCGTGTAGGGGTTAACGCATCCCGGTGGCGCCGCGGTCGACGCGAGCCTGTCGATGAAGGCGTCGATACGGCCCGCCCCTGTCATGAAACGGACAGGTTGAACACCCGGCTGGGATGCAGCGTGCCGGCCTTGTAGCGGCCCACGGCGACCGCGCGCCCGCCCATCGCCGCCCAGCATTCGTCGCCATATTCGACGTCGGTGGCGATCACCATGCCGGGATTGCCGTTGCGCAGCCGGGCCACGCCCTCGGGCGGGACGGTGACCATCGGCAGATCGACGAGACCGTCCTCGAGCGGGCGCAGATGCGCGTCGAGATCCGGGGTATGGGCCAGCGCGTCGATGGTGTCGATGCCGATCGCGTCCTCGGCCTCGAACGGGCCCGACCACGTGCGCCGCAGCGCCGTGACATGCCCGTGACAGCCCAGCATCTCGCCGAGATCGCGGGCGATGGCGCGCACGTAGCCGCCCTTGCCGCAAACCATCTCCAGCACCGCCGTGTCGGGATCGGGGCGATCGACCAGCAGCAGTTCCTCGACCCAGAGGGGTCTTGCGGCGACCTCGAATGTCTCGCCCTCGCGCGCCAGCTTGTAGGCCCGCTCGCCGTCGATCTTGACGGCGGAATATTGCGGCGGCACCTGCATGATATCGCCGACGAACGCCCCGAGCGCGTCCTTGATCTCGGCATCGGTGGGGCGGGAGTCGCTTGCCGCGGTCACCTCGCCCTCGGCATCGTCGGTATTGGTGGCCTGCCCCAGCCGCACGGTGAAGACATAGGCCTTGAGCGCGTCAGTGATATAGGGAACCGTCTTGGTGGCCTCGCCGAGGGCGATGGCGAGCAGCCCGGTCGCGTCCGGATCCAGCGTGCCGGCATGGCCGGCCTTGCGGGCCTGCAATGCCCATTTGACCTTGTTGACCACGGCGGTCGAGGTCATGCCCGCGGGCTTGTCCACGATCAGCCATCCCGAGACGTCGCGCCCCTTGCGTCTGCGTGCCATGTGCGGCCTTCATGTTGCTGCGGATCAGGCCGCAGGGCTAGTCCAGCGCCGCATCGGCGTCAACCACAACCCCCACAATGGGGCCCAGCGGAAAGCCCTGATCGCTGCGACCCAAGGCCGGCGCGTGCAACCGCGAGACGTTGCCGTCAAAGTAGAGCGCCTGCGCGGCGCCGAGATGATCGCGGAAGACGCGCCCGAAGCGGTGAAAATTGACCGGCGCGTCCGAGATCACGAACCACGCGCGATCCCCGTCCGCCGAGGTGCCGACGCCGTTGCGCACGTAGCGGCTGTCGCTGTCTTCCAGGAACCGCGGATGCAGCGCGCCGTCGATCACCAGCATCGGGCCCGACTGGGTGGCATCGCGGCATGGGGGCGGGTCGTCGGCGTAGCGCAGGGTCTCGATAACCTCCGCGCGGCCATCCCGCACGCAGAAGACCCCGTTCGGCAGAAGGCCGAAATTGCCCGGCCCGGCGCGCGTCACCAATCGCGCGACTTGCTGCCCGGCCTCGACGTAAAGACCCACCGGTCGGCGGTCGACGTGATACATGCCCGCATTCATCGCGAAGGCCAGGCGCGCGCCGTCGCGCTCGAGCATGCGGTCGATACTCTCAAAGCTGCCCAGCAGCTTGCCTGTGTCGGGATGATTCAGGAAGAGGCGCAGGTCGTCGCGGGCGGGATCGACGGTGCAGACGGTATATCCATGCCCCGCGATGCGCGTTTCTTCGCACTCGGCCGCCGCCGCCCCCGCGATCACGCCGAAGAGCAGGGCCGCAACGCTAGTCTTCCACATCCCGGCGGACTTCTTCCTGTTCGAAAAGGCGGCGGGTTTCCTCGATCCGGTCGAAGGTCTCGTCGAGGCGGAACCGCAGGTCGGGGGTGAATTTCAGCCCCGCCTTGCGCCCGATGACGCGGCGCAATTCGGACTTGTTGCGCGCGAGGATCTCGATCAGGTCCTCCTGCCCGTCCCCGCCCAACGGCATGACGAAGGCGGTGGCGATCTTGAGATCGGGCGAGGTGCGAACCTCGCCCACGGTCACCGACATGCGCACGAGGTCCGGGTCATGGATATCGCCGCGCATGAGCACGTCCGACAGGGTGCGCCGGATCAGTTCGCCGACGCGCAACTGGCGTTGCGTGGGGCCGGATCCGCCGTGATGCTTGTTCTTGGCCATGGGAATCATCTACGCCTTCGCCCGCGCCATTCCAAGGATGGATTTGCGGTCCCGTCCCGTCAAAGCGCGACCTGGTCGTTGACCGCGATATTGTCGATCAGCCGGACCCCCGCCAGACGCGCCGCCGCGAACAGCCGCGCGGGACGGTCGGGGGTGTCGAGGCGCGCGAGGTTCTCCTGCCCGCGCAGGTCGAGGTAATCGACCCAGGTGAAGCCGGCCGTCTCGAGCCGGGCGCGGCCGCGTGTGGCGAGCGTCTCGAGATCGCCACCCTGGCGCAGCCCCTCGGCGATCCGCTCCATCTCGGTGAAGAGGGCGGGGGCACGGGTGCGCGCGCGATCCGACAGAAGAAGGTTGCGCGACGCCAGCGCGAGGCCGTCGATGTCGCGGATCGTCGGGCAGCCATGCACGGTGACAGGCAGGTCGAGATCGCGGGTCATGCGACGCACCACCAGAAGCTGCTGGTAATCCTTTTCGCCGAAGAACGCGTCCGTGGCGGCCGTCTGTGTGAACAGCTTGGTCACCACCGTCGCCACCCCGTCGAAATGGCCGGGCCGGTGCGCGCCCTCCATCACGTCCGTCAGTCCGGCAACCGACACGGTCGTGGCGAAATGCGGCGGATACATCCGCTCGGCCTCCGGCACCCACAGCGCATCGACGTCGAAGCGCGCGAGCTTGCGCGCATCCTCGACCTCGGTGCGGGGATAGTTCTTCAGGTCGTCGGGATTGTTGAACTGCTTTGGGTTGACAAAGATCGTCACGATCACCCGGTCGCAGCGCGCCTTGGCCGCGGCGACCAGAGACAGGTGCCCGTCATGCAGCGCCCCCATCGTGGGCACCACGCCGATGGTCTCGCCGGCGCGGATGAAGGGCCGGGTGAGGTCGCGCAGATCGCCCAGATTGCGCAGGATCGGGGCGGTCATGCCCCGGGCGCCTTCTCGGCGAAAAGATGCTCGGACGCGGGAAAGCGGCGCGCGCGCACGTCCTCGGCATAGGCGGCGATCGCCGCCTCGCCCGTCTGCCCGAGCTGCGCGTAGCGCTTGACGAATTTCGGCCTGAAGTCGGTGAACATTCCCAGCATGTCGTCGACCACGAGGATCTGCCCGTCACAGCCCGGCGAGGCGCCGATGCCGATGGTGGGCGCGGCGATCTCGGCGGTGATCCGGTCGGCCAGCGGGGCCGTGATCTTTTCCAGAACGACCGCGAACGCCCCGGCCTCGTCCACGGCGCGCGCATCCGCGACCAGCGCCTCGGCCGCATCCCCGCGGCCCTGCACCTTGTAACCGCCAAGCGTATTGAGTGATTGCGGCGTCAGCCCGACATGCGCCATCACCGGCACACCGCGCGCCACGAGAAACGCGATGGTGTCTGCCATGTGCCGCCCGCCTTCCAGCTTGACCGCCGCCGCGCCCGTTTCGGCCATCAGGTGGGCGGCGTTGCGAAAGGCGTGCGCCGTGCTTTCCTCGTAGCTGCCGAAGGGCATGTCCACGACCATCATCGCCCGGCTAAGCCCGCGGGACACGGCGCGCCCGTGCATCACCATCATCTCCATCGTCACGCCCAGCGTCGAGGGCAGACCGTGCAGCACCATCCCCACGCTGTCGCCGACCAGCGCGAAATCGCAATGCGCATCCATCATCCGCGCCATCGGGGTGGTGTAGGCGGTCAGGCTGACGATCGGTGTGCCGCCCTTCATCGCCCGGATATCCCCAGGCATGGGGGCGGTTTTCTGGGCCGTGGCACTCATGGCGTGGGTTCCCGTCGCGGCTGTGTCGGCCCGGGTGCTATCAAGGTCGGGTGCGGAAATCCACCGGTCTGTGACATCGGACCGACGGATCGGGGGGGCGCGCGTCGCTTTCGGACAGCGTTGTGTCGGATGGGCTGCGACGGATTTCACAGGTTTGCTAGAAATGCCCCAAGAGCATTCCAAGGGAGTCGCACGCCATGAAAACCGAAGTCAAAGCCCTCGTCATCGGCGGCGGTGCGGTCGGCACCTCCATCGCCTATCACCTCGCCCGCGCCGGCTGGCAGGACGTGATGCTGCTGGAACGCGACGAGCTGACCTCCGGCTCGACATGGCACGCGGCCGGGCTGCTGCCGCTGTTCAACATGTCCTTCGCCACCACCCATATCCACAAGTACTCGGTCGATTTCTACAAGACGCTGGAGGCCGAGACCGGCCTCAATGCCGGCTTCGCGGTGGTGGGCAACCTGCGTCTCGCGCAGACGCGGGCGCGCATGGACGAATACATGCTTTACGCCTCGACCGCCGAGACCTGCGGCGTGGACTACACCTGGATGACCCCCGACGAGATCAAGGCCCGCTGGCCGCTCATCAACACAGAGGATTTGCAGGGCGCAATCTACCACGAGACCGACGGCTACATTAACCCCGCCGATGTCACGCAGGCGATGGCCAAGGGCGCACGCCAGCGCGGCGTGATGATAGAGCGCAAGTGGCAGGCCGACGCCTTCCACTGGACGGGAGACGCGTGGGAGGTCACCTGCACGAAGATGGTCGAAAAGGGCGGCAATCTCGTGCCCTCCGACGAGCAGATCGTGATCACCGCCGAACACGTGGTCACGGCGTCGGGCAACCATGCGCAGACCACGGCCGCCAAGCTGGGGATCAAGATCCCCGCCGTGCCGGTCGAGCATCAGTTCATCGTGATGGACAAGGATCCCGCGCTGGTGGATTTCCGCGCCAAGGGCGGGCCCGAGCATCCGGTGATCCGCGACGCCGATGCGCAAAGCTACGTGCGCGAGGAACGCGGCGGCTGGATCCTGGGCGTCTACGAGAAGACCGCGCCGGCCTGTTTCGAATACGGCGTGCCCGACAGCTTCCGCGCCGATCTTTTCCCGCTCGATCTGGAACGGATCGAGGATCAGTACATGGCGATGATCCACCGCATCCCGTCCTGCGAGGAGTCAGGGCTGAAGGACGACTATAACGGCCCGATCTGCTACACGCCCGACGGCAACCCGCTCGTCGGCCCCGCGCCGGGGCTTCGCAACATGTGGCTGGCCGAGGGGTTCTCGTTCGGCATCACCGCCGCGGGCGGCACCGGGTATTACCTCGCGCAGACGATGGTGAATGGCGAGGCCGAGATCGACATGGCGTCGCTTGACCCCAAGCGGTTCTCGTCGAACTGGATGACTACCGAGTTCGCGGCGCGCAAGAACGAAGAGGCATATGACCACGTCTACGTCCTGCACCACCCCGACGAAGAACGCCCCGCGGCGCGGCCCTTGCGGACCTCGCCGGCCTATGACCGGCAGAAGGCGCGCGGCGCGCAGTTCGGCTGGGTGAATGGCTGGGAGCGGCCCAATTACTTCGGGCCCCTCGAGGCGTCGGCGAGCTTCGATCACGACGCGCGCAGCTTCCGCCGCGGCGGCTGGTGGCCCTACGCCGTCGCCGAGGCCAAAGCGATCCGCGAAAGCGTCGGCCTGATCGACGCCACCGCGTTCACCAAGCACATGGTCAAGGGGCCGGGGGCGACCGCGTTTCTCGACTGGTTCACCTGCAACACGCTGCCTCGGGTGGGCCGCATCAATCTTACCTACGCGCTGACCGATCACGGCACCACCCGCACCGAATACACCATCCAGCGCGTGGCCGAGCACGAGTATTACCTTATCTCCTCCGGTGGCTGGACCGAGTATGACGGCGATTACCTGCGCAAGGCCGCCGCCGACAAGGCACCCGAACTGGGCTATATCGAGATCCGGGACGTGACCACGCAATGGGGCGTCTTCGCCATCGCCGGGCCGAAATCGCGCGATGTTCTGAACGCGGTGATCCGCGACGCCGATCCGGCGACGGCCCTGTCGAACAAGCGCTTCCCGTGGCTGTCGGCACGGCGGATCGAACTGGGAATGTGCCCCGTCAACGCCATCCGCGTCGCCTATACCGGAGAGTTGGGATGGGAGTTGCATCACCCGATCGAGATGCAGAACTACCTCTTCGACCTGCTGGAGAAGGCCGGCGCGCCGCACGGGATGAAGCTTGTCGGCGCACGCGCGCAGAACTGGCTGCGGCAGGAGAAATCCTACCGCGCCTTCGGGCACGAGCTGGGCCGCGACGGCACCCCGATCGAGGCCGATCTGCCGCGCTTCGTCGATACGCACAAGGACTTCCGCGGCAAGGCGGCGATGCTCGACACCGGCATCCGCATGAAATGCTGCACTCTGCTGATCGACGGGCCCGACGATGCCGACCCGTGGGGGCGCGAGGCGCTCTATGCCGCGGATGGCACCCGCGTGGGGCGCCTGACCTCGGGCGGGTACTCGGTCGTGTTCGGACAGTCCATCGGTATGGGCTACGTCACCCCCGACCAGGCAGTCGAGGGCACGCGATTGCAGGTGAAGATGTTCGACCGGCTCTGGGACGCCGTGGTCACCTGCGACAGCCCCTATGATCCGAAGAACGCGGCGCTGCGTAAGGATGCGACCGCCCCGGCATCGGGCGCGGCCCCGGCGCCCCGGCCGGAGCACGAGACCGCCTGACCCGCCCGGCGATCAGCCGCGCCGCAGGACCTGGAACGCCGCCGAGGCGCTCCAGCCGGCGGCGATGGCGATGGCCAGCGACATCAGCCCGTAAAGCATCGGCTGTTCGCGCGACAGCGTGAACAGCCAGCGTTCCAGCCCGACCTTGCGCACGTCGATTGCGGTCTCATATTGCGACACCACCCGCCCCTCGCGGGTCAGGAAGATTCGCGTCTGGTAGGCGCCCTCGGTCAGGTTCGCGGGCATGCTGATCGCGGTGCGGAACAGCGTCTGCTGGTCGATCGCCACCGCGCCCTCTCGCATCTGGTAGGCGTCCGCGTCGCGCTTGATGCGGATCAGCGCCTCGATGAAGGCCTCTGAATCCTCGACCATGGTGGCCGCGCCGACCGACCGGATGGCGCGCGCGATCGACACCCGGTGGCGCAGATCCTCGGTATCCGACATGACCGCGTCCAGCGGGCCGG
The DNA here is from genome assembly GCF_037083785.1 of Roseovarius sp. D22-M7. Lineage (NCBI taxonomy): Bacteria > Pseudomonadati > Pseudomonadota > Alphaproteobacteria > Rhodobacterales > Roseobacteraceae > Roseovarius > Roseovarius sp. D22-M7. The sequence continues at coordinate 30,351 of NZ_JBAPKY010000024.1, read as the reverse complement.
TCGTGGCCACCGCGTAGAAACTGGGCGCGGCATCCAGATCGACCATGTCGGTATTCACCCAGATGCCGAATTCGCGCGACTTGCGCCGCACGGTGACCGGCTGCAATGGCCCCGAGACGGTGATCACCACGTCGAGCGGCGTTTCCGGGATCGCGCTCTCGCGCTTGACCGCGCCGAAAATCAGGATGTCGGAGCCCTCGAAGGTCGCGGTGATCGCCACCTGGTCGCGCGACAGGCCCAGCACCACTTCCTCGTCCTGAGCGTGCAGCGGGACCGCGGTCAGCACCATCAGCAGGGCGAGACACCAGCGCATCAATGCCCCCCGTCCGTGCCGAGGGAATAAAGCTCTGGCGGCTGAACCAGCAGGTCGAAGGCCAGCTTGCCACAGACCGCCAGCACCATGATCGCCAGCAAGATGCGCAGCTGTTCGGCCTTCATCCGGGTGCCGATGGTGGTGCCGAACTGCGCCCCGATCACGCCGCCCACCAGCAGCAGCACGGCCAGCGCGACATCGACGGTGTAATTCGTCGTGGCATGCAGCATCGTGGTGAACGCCGTCACGAAGATGATCTGGAACAGTGACGTGCCGACCACCACCTTCGTCGGCATGCCCAGCAGGTAGATCATCGCCGGAACCATGATGAAGCCGCCGCCGACCCCCATGATCGCCGCCAGGATGCCGACGCTGACCCCGACCAGCAGCGGCGGGATGATCGAGATGTAAAGCCCGGATGTGCGGAACCGCATCTTGAAGGGCAGCCCGTGCACCCAGCCATGCTTGCGGCGCCGCGCCGGCACACCGCGCCTCGTGTTGCGGATGGCGCGCAGGCTTTCGTTGAACATCATCCCGCCGACCACGCCGAGAAACACGACATAGCACAGCTTGACCAGCAGATCGACCTGACCCTGCGCCTTGAGGTAGTTGAATACCACAACGCCCAGGGCCGCCCCCACCAGCCCGCCGATCAGCAGCACCGTGCCCATCCGCAGATCCACGGTCTTGCGCCGCAGATGCGCGAGGACCCCGGAAAACGACGAGGCGACGATCTGGTTGGCCTCGGTGGCGACGGCGACGGCCGGCGGGATGCCGATGAAGAACAGAAGCGGTGTCATCAAGAAGCCGCCGCCGACCCCGAACATGCCCGACAGCACGCCCACGAGCCCCCCAAGCCCCAGAAGCAGGAAGGCGTTGACCGAAACCTCGGCAATGGGAAGATAGATCTGCATGAGTATGATTAGCCTCATGTGCGCGCTTTATGCAAGATCGCGGTCGGCATTCGGGGCATGAGATGGTGCGGGCGCCACGGAGACGCGGCGATCTGCACGCTTGCAGCCACGCCCCCCCGCTGCCACATTTACGCCAAATCCAAGGAGGATAGTCCATGATCGAAAAGACAGAGTTCTACATCGACGGCGCATGGAAGGCCCCGCGCGACGGCCGCGCGCATCAGGTCATCAACCCGTCCACCGAAGAGCCATGTGCAACCATCTCGCTGGGCGGCCAGGCCGATACCGACGCGGCCGTGGCCGCCGCGCGCGCCGCGTTTCCGGGCTGGATGGCCACCCCGGTCGAGGACCGGATCGCCCATGTCGAGAAGATCCTCGAGGTCTACAAGTCCCGCGGCGAGGATCTTGCACAGGCGATCAGCGAGGAGATGGGCGCGCCCATCCATCTCGCCCGGCAATCCCAAGTCGGCGCCGGCATCTTCCACATCACCAATTTCCTGAAAGCCGCGCGGGAATTCGAATTTGACGAGCCGCTTGGCGATCAGGCCCCCAACGACCGGATCATCCACGAGCCGGTGGGCGTCGTCGGCATGATCACGCCGTGGAACTGGCCGATGAACCAGATCACGCTGAAGGTGATCGCCGGGCTGGTCGCGGGCTGCACCATGGTGCTGAAACCCAGCGAGGAATCGCCGCTCAACGCGGTGGTCTTCGCCGAGATCCTGCACGAGGCGGGGCTGCCCAAGGGCGTGTTCAACCTCGTCAACGGCGACGGGCCGGGCGTCGGCAGCCAGATCTCGGCGCATCCCGATATCGACATGGTCAGTTTCACCGGCTCGGCGCGCGCCGGACGGCTGATCGCCAAATCCGCCGCCGACACGCTCAAGCGGGTCAGCCTCGAGCTGGGCGGCAAGGGCGCCAACCTCATCTTCGCCGATGCCGACGAAAAAGCCGTGAAGCGGGGCGTGATGGCCTGCATGAACAATACCGGCCAGTCCTGCAACGCGCCCACCCGCATGCTGGTGCAGCGCGAAAGATATGACAGCGCCGTCGACGAGGCCGCCGAGATCGCGTCGTCGATCAAGGTCGGCCCGGCGCATGAGGACGGCCGCCATATCGGCCCGGTGGTCAACGCGGTGCAGTTCGAAAAGGTGCAGGACCTGATCCAGACCGGTATCGACGAGGGCGCGCGCCTTGTCGCCGGCGGCATCGGGCGGCCCGAAGGCTTCAACAAGGGCTATTTCGTACGCCCCACCGTGTTTGCCGACGTGACCAACGACATGACCATCGCGCGCGAAGAGATCTTCGGCCCGGTCCTGTCGATCATTCCTTTCGAGTCCGAGGAAGAAGGCCTCGGGATCGCCAATGACACGCCCTACGGGCTGACCAATTACGTGCAGACCGGCGATCCGGCGCGGGCCAACCGGATGGCACGGGGTCTGCGCTCGGGCATGGTCGAGATGAACGGACAGTCGCGCGGCGCCGGCGCCCCCTTTGGCGGCATGAAGCAGTCAGGCTACGGACGTGAAGGCGGCAAATGGGGCATCGAGGATTTCCTCGAAGTCAAGGCTGTCTCGGGCTGGACACCGGGCGCCTGAAGACTCAGAACGGGGCCTTGGCGCGAAACTTCACGCCTGCGCCGCCATCGGGATGGCGCAGGCGCAATTCCTCGGAATGCAGCATCAGGCGCGGGTGATCGTGCGCCGCCCCGGTGGCATATAGCGGATCGCCAAGGATCGGATGGCCGAGGACCAGCATGTGCACCCGCAATTGATGGCTGCGCCCCGTTTTCGGCAAGAGCCGCACGCGGCTTTCCTCGGCGGTCTGACGCAGCACGCGCCATTCCGTCAGGGCCGCGCGCCCGGTCTCGTGGCAGACCTTCTGCAGCGGCCGGTTCGGCCAATCCACCGTCAGCGGCAGATCCACGGTGCCGGTCCTGGGTGCGAGTTCGCCGGCCACCCGCGCGACATAGCTTTTCTTCGCCTGGCGTTTCTCGAATTGCAGCCCGAGATGGCGCTGCGCATGCGGCGTGAGCGCGAATATCATCACCCCCGACGTGTCCCGGTCCAGCCGGTGCACCAGCAGGGCGGTCGGAAACGCCTCCTGCACGCGCGACAGCAGGCAATCGGACAGATGCGCGCCCTTGCCCGGCACGCTGAGCAGGCCCGCGGGTTTGCAGACCACGAGGATCTCGTGATCGTCATGCAGGATCTCGGGCGGCGCGTCGGGCGGTGCGTAATCGGACATGGCCGCGCGATACACGACCGCGCGGGTCAAGGCCACCATCCCCGATACACCACCTCAGCAGGGCCACGACCCTATTCGTTGGCCCGCAGGCGGGCGGGGCGCAGCACCTTGATCGTCGGGCGATCGGGCAGGTTGCGCAGCGAAACCTCGATCTCGCTGGTGCCGGGCCGCTCTATGGCGAACTCGCCCTCCATCCCGGCGAGGAAACGCTCCAGCGTGCGATCGGTGAACCAGTGCATCGGGATCACGATGCTGGCCTTCATCCGCCGCAAAACGTCCATCATGGCGTCCACGGACATCGTGAAGCCCCCATCGACCGGCGCCATCACCACGTCCATCCGCCCAAGCGCCGCGTACTGGTCGTCCGACGGCTCGTGATGCAGGTGCCCCAAATGCGCGATGCACAGCCCCTCGGCCTCGAACACGAAGATCGAATTGCCCTTCGGCTCCACCCCGCCGCCCGATCGGATATCGGTCGACACGTTGCGCACCAGCATGTCGCCCAGATCGACGTGATGCTCGACCCCCTGCCCGAATTCCGCGCCCCAGCCGCGCAGGACATGCGGGATCGCCGGGTCGGGATTCGCGGTCCAGTGGGTGGAATGCGCGTGGTTCATGGTCACGATATCGGGGATGAAATCGGCGGTGCCGAGAAACCCGGTGAAATCCGTCACCGCCGACAGATCCCCCGCCTGAATGAGAAACGAGGCATGCGCGACATAGCGGATGCGCACGGTGTAGTCGGGCAGCGGATCGCGAAACGACGCCTGGTGGACATAATCCAGCCCGGGCGCGGCTTCGGCGAGGGCGATGCAATGGCTCGGCCGGCGATCCTGCGCGAGAGCGGGCGCGGCGAGCATCAGGATGAACAGGGCAAGTCGAATCATCGGCGGTCCTCCATCTGGTGAGGCACAAGATAGCACGATTCCTGCGCGCGCCAGTTCCCGCGAAATTTTCAGTGCGAAACCGGGCCACCCTGCGCAAGAAAAAGGCATTGGCCGTCGGCAAGCACCCCGGAGCGCGGCGCAGCGCGATCCTCTTTTTCTCGCCGTCCACGCCTTGTGCGGTCACCTGCCAGAGCACATTTAAAAGAGGTGCATGGAAGTCCTTTAGCGGACCACGCGCATGTCTCATCAAAGTCATCGCCCTGACACGGATCAGGCAACCCTGATTTTCCTGAGAACCGGCCCGTCCGGCATCTCGCCGGGGCGGTTAATCAAACAGCGAGGTCATGATGGGAAAAGGCGACAACAAGCGCGGAAACAAGGAAGTGAAGAAGCCGAAGCAGGAAAAGCCCAAGCCATTGGCGACGGCCAATTCCGGCGCGGTGAAACCGATCTCGCTCGGCGAGAAGAAGGGCAAGTAACCCGGCCCGCGGGTGAGCATGGTGCGCTCGCCCGCAGCTCCCGGCAGGGGAGGCCCTCGCGTGCGTCCTGCGGATCGGGGCGGTCGCGCCCTTAACTCCGCGGCATCCGCAGCACCACGTTGCGCCCGCGCCTAGTGTAGCGCAACTCGGCGTCGCCGATTGCCGATACCCGCCCGCCATCCAGGCTGTCACCGACCTCGACCTTGCGGTATCGGCCGTTCGACAGCCGCACGAGGGCGCGCCGGTTCGACGCGCTGCCATAGACGCCGATCAGGTTGACCTCGCGCATGTTGACCGCGTTGCGCGTTGTGGCTGTCCGCGCGACCGAGGCCGAGGTCGGGATGCGCGGGGCCGCGGCTTGCGGTTGCGGCGCAGCGCGCGGCGCGCTGGGCACAAGCCCGCCGGGGCGCAGCTGCGGCTTCAGCGAGGCGGTCACCGCCTGTGACATCGCGGCCTCGTCGGGCCCCACGCTTTCGGCCGCCTCGGCCAGCGCCGCCTCGACCGCCTCTGGATCGGGTGGGGCGGCCAACGCGGCTTGCAGCACGCTCTCGGGGCGGGTGCGCGGGCGCAGCCCGGCCAGTTCGCTGCGCGAGCGCCCGCCAAGCGCGCCGCGCTCATGCCTCTCGACCAGGCCTTCGGGCCGCGAGCGCGGACGAATCTCGGAAATGCGGTCGAGTTCTGCGGCGACCTCCGGCGAAAGGGTCAGCCCCGGCACCGGCAGCACGCGCGCCGGCGCGTTGGGCGGCTGCACGGGCGGCGGGCCGGAATACACCTCGACACCGTCCGGCGTCAGCGCGCCGTCGGGGGTCGCGACCACCAGCCCGCGATCGTCGAACTGGTACGTCGTGCCCGGCGGGGCGGGGGTCGCCGGCGTCTCGGGACGCACATCGCGACGTGCATCCGACGGATCGGGCAGCGCAACCGCGTCGCCCACCGGCAGATCCTCGTCGATCGAGGTTAGGTAGAAATCGTCGAGGCTGCCCGCATCGGGCTGCACCGGCGGCTCGGGCGGAAGCGGCCAGATCCCGGTTTCCGCGTAGCGTGCGCGGGCCTCGTCCAATGTCAGCGGTTCGACCCGAGCGGGCGGGTCGGGGGCCGCGTCCGTCACGGCGTCGGGGGCGTCGTCGACCCCGGGCGCAGGGATACGCTCGGGCTGCGGGGCAAGCGCGGTCTCGGGTGGGGCGTCCTGCGCGCCTTGCGGTCCCGGTGGGATCGCGGGCTCGGTCCCGGCGATGTCCGGGCTTTCGGGTGTGACGGCGACCTGCGGTTCCGACCACTGCACAAGCCGCGCCAGCCCCGAGTCGGGGAAAATCGTCGCCCAGGCGGCGACCCCGGCAAGCGCCAGCAACAGCACGCTTGTCAGGATCAACCCGAGGAACCTTGGCTTGCCGCGCTGCCGGCGCTGCGTCTCTCGCGCGCCGAAGATGGTCAGGCGATCCGCCTCGTCCTCGGCACTGGGGGCGCTGCGGGCGGGGGCGGCCTTGTCTCGGCGTCGCACGGGGCCGGTCTTGTCCTTGTCGCGCCCGGTCGTTTCAGACCTCTTGCGGCGGCGGCGCGACAATGCGGCATCAAGCACCGCCGGATCCGGCGGACGGGGGGTGAGGCTGGCCGCGGCCGGGGCGGGACTGGCGACGGCGCCCTGCCCGTCCTCGCGCTTAGCGTGATCCGGGGGGCCCGCCGCGCCCTCCGTCACATCACGCGCGGCGCCCGCAAGCTGCGGCGCGCCGCTGTCGGGCACGTCGCGCGCGGCCCGGATCGGCTCTGGCGCCGGGGTCTCGGGCGTGGTGTCCGACGCGGGGTCAGTCGGCGTCGCCTCGATCCCGACACTGACGGATCCCTCGGGCCCCGGCCCACGGCCCGCTCCGGCGATCTCGATCGGGTCGCTGTCACGCTCGACCCGCGCCCCTGCCTGCGACGTCTCGCCGAAGAAAGGCTCGGTGCCGAAGGGGCAGGCCTCGGGGCGGGCCACGAAGCTCACCGGGTTAAACCGGTGCTCGCGCGCAAAGCTTTCCGCCTCTTCCAGCGTCTCGCGCGCCACCGCCGCCACGTAGAGCCGGTCGCCCACCACGTTCCAGTCGAATGCCAGATCGTCGAGCGCATAGGGCGTCGCCCCGTCGAGGGCGCGCATCGCAGCAGCCTCGTGATCGGCCCCGGGCGCGTCCGCGGCGGACAGATCGAGATAGCGGATCTGCGCGTCGGGAATCACCAGCTTGGTGGTCACGCCCGCCGGAGCGAGGGCGGCAGCCTTTTCGCGCAGGGCGGCAAGCTCCGCACTGAGATCGGCGCTGTCGAGCGCGACCTCGCCCACGAGATGCCAATGCGACGCGCCGGTCCGGTTCAACAGGCCGATACCGTCGAAGGACAGGGAAAGGGCAAAGTTCGGTCTCATCGCCACAGCTTTAACACGCGTCGCCAGCTACCGGGAGTCCCGCATGCGCAGGACAGGCAGCGTATCGCAGAGAACCGCGCCGGCCGGCCGGATGACCCGCGCGCGCCCGTCTCAGGTGCCCGCCTTGGCAAGCCCCTGCTCGAGATCCGCGATCAGGTCCCCGGCATCCTCGATCCCGATCGAAATGCGCACCACGTTCGGCGCGGCGCCGGCCGCCTCCTGCTGCTCGGGTGTCAGCTGCCGGTGCGTGGTCGATGCCGAATGGATGATCAGCGACCGCGTATCGCCCAGGTTGGCGACATGGCTGAACAGGTCCAGGCTGTCGACCAGCGCGACACAGGCGTCATACCCGCCCTTGAGCGCCACGGTGAACAGGCCGCCCGCGCCCTTGGGGCAGATCGCCGGGACGCGTTGATGATAGGGCGAGGAGTCCAGCCCCGCATAGGTCACGTGATCCACGGCCGGGTGGCGTTCCAGCCATCCGCCGACCGTCACCGCATTCTCGCAGTGGCGCTGCATGCGCAATGACAGCGTCTCGATCCCCATCAGCGTGTAATGCGCCGCCTGAGGGTTCAGCGTCATGCCGAGATCGCGCAAGCCCACGGCGATGCCGTGAAAGGTGAAGGCCAGCGGGCCGAAGGTCTCGTGGAATTTCAGCCCGTGATAGGCGGGCTCGGGCTCGGACAGCGACGGGAACTTGCCAGAGGCCGACCAGTCGAAATTGCCCGAATCGATCACCACGCCCCCGGTCACCGTGCCGTTGCCGGTCAGGAACTTGGTCATCGAATGCACCACCAGCGTCGCGCCATGCTCGATCGGTCGGCACAGGTAGGGCGTGGCCGACGTGTTGTCGACGATCAGCGGCAGACCGGCGGCGTCGGCCAGTTTCGCCACCGCGTCGAGATCGGCAATGTGCCCGCCGGGATTGGCGATGGATTCGCAGAAGATCGCGCGGGTATCGTCGTCGATGGCGGCCTCGATCGCGTCGGCGTCGTCGATGTCGACGAACTTGGCCGACCAGCCGAAGCGCTTGATGGTGTGGCTGAACTGCGTGACCGACCCGCCATATAGCCGCGTCGAGACCACCACGTTGCAGCCCGGCGCCATCAGCGGAAAAAGCGCCATGATCTGCGCCGCGTGCCCGGAGGAGCAGCAGACCGCGCCCGCGCCGCCTTCCAATGTCGCCATGCGCTCCTGCAGGGCGGCGACGGTCGGGTTGGTCAGGCGCGAATAGATATAGCCGACCTCTTGCAGGTTGAAGAGCGCCGCGGCGTGTTCGGCGTCGCGGAACACGTAGGCCGTCGTCTGGTAGATCGGCACCTGCCGCGCGCCGGTCGCCGGGTCGGGGCGGGCGCCCGCGTGAACTTGCAACGTGTCGAAACCATAGGCCATCTGGGGTGTCCTTTTTCCGCGAACTGCTTGCAAACCGGATTACGGCATTGAAAGGTGCCTCGCAACAGCGATGAGGAGATCAAGCTGATGCCCCACCCCTTTCACCTGGCGATCAACGTGACCGACCTTGACGCGGCGCGCGCCTTCTATGGCGGGCTTCTGGGCGCGGTCGAGGGCCGTTCGACGGCGACCTGGGTGGATTTTGACCTCTTCGGGCACCAGTTATCGCTGCATCTGGGCACGCCCTTCGCCACCGAGGCCACGGGGCGGGTCGGCGATCACCTGGTGCCGATGCCGCATTTCGGCGTGGTCCTGCCGCTGGACGAGTGGCACGCCGTGGCGGCGCGCCTGTCATCGGGCGCTGTGGATTTCGTGATCCCGCCCTCGGTGCGCTTCGAGGGCGAGCCGGGCGAGCAGTGGACTATGTTCTTCCACGATCCTGCGGGCAACCCGCTGGAACTCAAGGGGTTTGCCGAAAGTTCCGGGCTGTTCGCCACCTGACCCGGCGCGCGCCGCCTGTGCGGGCATGCGCGCTCAGCGCATCCAGAACCCGTTGCGCCTGAGGGTGTTGCGGATCGCCTGTTCGCGGCGCGGCAGATCGGCGCGGTCAAAGAGCGCGCGCGCCTTCTGCCCGCGCCCCTGGTAGATCATCCGCCTGATCGGCTCGTAGTCCTTGAGGGCCCGCTTGATCCGGTTGGGCGCCGTCACCTCTTCCAGCACCTCGATCACCCGGTCGGGCTCGCGCGCGTAGAGCAGCGGCAAGGCGCGGTAATGGCAGGTGACCTCGCCATCGAGCCACCCCTCGGGCAGGGTATCGCGGCCGCCGCCCAGCGCATGGATCACCAGCGGCAGCGCCACTTGGTCGAGCCACGGGTCGAGCGACTGGCAGACCAGCGCCTCGGGCGGGTCGTCGCGGATGGCGAGCGCATAGTCGAGAAATCGCCGCCCGAACACCTGCGGGCACCTGTAGAAGAAGAACCCCGCGTTGAAATAGAGATAGCGCTTCCAGTACTCGTCGGGCTGGCCGGGATCGAGCGAGCTGTCGAAATCCAGCCCGAACCGGTCATAGAGCGATTTCCAGATCGCCGTGTAGCCGGGGCCGTAAAGCTCGGGCTCGGGCCAGGTGCCGGTCCGACGCAGCGACGCCGCGGGGCGGTCGAAATCGAACGGCACCCTGGTGAGGTCTCCGGTCACCAGGGTGTCGGTGTCGAAAAAGACGAACGGCTCTCCTTCGGGCAGGGCGAAAAGCGCCTCGATCTTGTTGCCATACGGGTAGGCATGGCCGAAATGCCGCGCCTCGAAGGGCAGGATCTCGGCCCCCAGATCAACGAGGCAGGCGTGCAGCTCGGCGCTTTTCATCCGAGGATCGTTGCGCCACATCGCGCCGGGTTGCGGCTCTGCCACGAAGAAGCGTCCGGAAAACGCCGGCGACATCGCCCGCAACGAGGCGGCAAAGATCAGCGCCTCGTATTCCAGTCGTCCGCCCTGGCCGACGATCACGATGTTGAAGGCGGTAGAGGTATCGGCGTCCTGGGCCATGTCGCGCGCCTCGCTCACAGGCTGCGTGCACCGGTCGCGAATTGCCGGCCCGGGGTCGATGCGATCGCGCATGTCCGCCGGTATCGGTGCCGCGGCTAATCATCGTAATATTGCGACAAACGTGGATCGTCGCGCAGTTGCTCGGGCCGGTATCGCATGCGCGTGCCGTTGCGGTAGACGCGGCCACCCTTGATGCGTTCGATGACCGAGGGATGACAGCTGTCATACGTGACGCCGGATCGTTTCTCGCGCGGCCATGTGACCCGCAGCCTGTGCGGAACCCAGTCCGGATACCTGTCCGCAAGCTCGCGGCGTGCGCAATGTTGCGCGCCAAATGGATCCGGAAAGAGGTTTAGTCGATCGCCATTGACCCGCAGGGGATGCGTCACCGAGGTCGCCTCGTCGACCATCCAGCCCAGCGCGATATCCGACAGCCGCGACTCCGCCTCGGGATAGGCGCCGCCGCCGATGTCGGAATGGTTGCCGGCGAACCATTTCTGGATAAGCCAATCGTCCGGCGCGGCCCGGACATCCTTGGCGCGCGCCCATCCGACCCTCTGGAAATCCGCGCGATCCTCGTCGAGCGAGATCGCATGGCGCGCATGCGCGACGCGGGGATCGAGGAACATGTCGTAGTCGTCGAACCGCCAGTGCGCGAGATGCCAGCGACGGTCACCGGGCCCGGGGTAGTCGCGGATCACCCGGTACTGGCTTCTGAACGTATAGGCCAGCGACCCCAGCGTCAGGACCGCCAGAATGACGAGGAACGATTCCCAAAAATTCGTCGGCAGCATCCAGTCCAACAGGTCGGCCGCGCTGAACGAAAGCGCCGCGAACGCGACCAGCGCCGCAACGTTGATCGCCAGCCGCCGCAGCCCTGATACGCCAAGCGAGGCGACGGTATCGAGCACCCCCACGAAATAGGGCACGATATTGCCACGCGCATTCGCCTCGACGTCGTCCTGCGCCCCGTACCTTTCGCGGAACCGTCGTGCGAGTTCCTCGCGTTCCGGCTCGAACTGTCGCCGGTTCCGGCCCGCCCCGTGCCCGTAGCCCCTGAAGACAGCCTCTTCGGCGACCTTTCGCAAGGCACGGCCCGCGCGCGGCAGGTCGGATCCGTCGGCCGCGCGCGTCGGCACGCCGCACAGGTTCATCACGCCGCACACGCATCTCGCCGTGTAGGCCCCACGGCTGAAGCCGAAGAGAAAGACGCGGTCTCCGGGCTCGTGATATTTCAGGATCGTCTCGTAGCAATCCGCGACATTCGTCATCAGCCCGGCGCCCAGCCCCAGGCCGAGAAGCCGCTTGAGGTAGCGAAGCGGATGAAAGAAGGCGGGGCCATCGATTTCCTCGGTGCCCAGCCCGGCCTCGTAGAAGCCGAGCTGATCGGCCGGGTCGATCACGTGCCGGGGGCCGATGCGGGCTGCATGGTAAAGCGTGTAGATATTGCTGCGCAACTCGTCCGGCCGGCGCCCGCCGACCATCGCGGTCCCGTCGGAAAAGATGACGATGTTCTTGCCCATGCCGACCATCAATCTTGATCTTTCCCCGCGACGCAAGGGCCAACTTGAGCACGGTCTTCGTATCGCTCCTGCGAACGATCCTCGACGAGTGTTGAGATAACGCCCGGCAGCCCGCCATCGCCGGCCTTGTTGAATTGGGCGAAGACTTGGGCGGGTTCATGTGTCGCCGGCGGTGGATTTTGATCGCAAGAATAACATGTGCATATCAGGAAATGTCGATTACCATGTCATCGGGGAAGTTCCCGACAGGCGCGCATTGAACGAGGACCATCCATGAAGTCTGCCAATCTCCAGCCCGTGACCAAGCTCGAACAGGATCCGCACCGCCTCCGCGATGAACGGGAAAAAGTCCTCGAGGTCGCGATCGGTCGCGAGGTGCGCGCGTTTCGAAAGCAGCAGGGCATCACCGTGGCCGAGCTGTCGAGACTGACCGACCTTTCGATCGGCATGCTGTCCAAGATCGAGAACGGCAACACGTCACCGTCGCTGACCACCCTTCAGAACCTTGCGAACGCGCTTTCAGTGCCGCTGACCGCCTTCTTCAGGGGGTACGAGGAAAACCGCGAGGCGATCCTGACAAAGGCCGGCGAGGGCGTCGAGATCGAGCGCGCCGGCACGCGGGCCGGGCATCAATACAACCTTCTGGGCCATATCGGATCGAATGCCAGCGGTGTCATCGTCGAGCCCTACCTGCTGACGCTCACCAAGGAATCCGACACGTTCAACACCTTTCAGCATGGCGGGATCGAGATGATCTACATGCTCGAGGGCAAGCTGGACTATCTTCACGGCAACGAGATCTATCCGCTCGAGCCGGGCGATACGCTGTTCTTCGATGCCGATGCGCCGCACGGCCCCGAGCGGTTGGTCGAGCTGCCGATCCGCTACCTGTCGATCATCTGCTATCCGCAACAGAAAGGCTGATACCGCGCCGGCATGGTCGCACCCGACCGGCGCGCCGCGCTACGTCCGAAGCGGCGGCTCGGTTTCAAGATCGGGCCACACGCCCGGCGACGTGGGCAGACCATCGTCATACTGGCCGAGATACTCCAGCATCAGCGGGCGATTGGCGATGAAGCCCTTGTAATCGGCCAGCTCTTCGGGCAGATCGCGGATCACCCGGTGCAGGCGACGGCCCCATTTCGGGATGGTGACGAGATCCTGGAAGGCGATCAGGTAACAGCGGATCGGAAACAGCAGCGCGTTGGATCGCGGCAGGCGATAGAAGGTCTGCAATTCGACCCGAAGATGTTGCTTCGCGCCGATATTCTCCGGGGTCAGCGACGATTTCTGCACGCCCCATTCATGGTAATTCTCGGGGCTGGTATCCAGCAGCGGATTGACCGTCATGGTCCAGTTCAGGCGGCGGGCCGGGGCGCCCTGCCGGACATTGAGCAGGAATTTCAATGCGCGCTTGAAGATCCCCATCTCGTGCGCCAGCGGCACCGGCGCGTGCCATTCGAAGAAATCCATGCCAATGTCGAAATCGAGGCTCCAGTCAGCCTGGGTCGTCACCATCCCCGCATCCATGTAGAGCATGTCGCCGCGCTGATCGAGCACCGCGAAATCGCCCTGCGCCTGCCGGGTGATGTATTCCAGCGGGCCGCAGGGCAGCGTGGTTTCATCGAGAAAGGTGAAGCTGTGGTCGATGCCCATCGGCTTGTTGATCCAGCGCCAGCGGTCACCGTCACGGTGCAGTTCGAAGAGGTCGGGGTAATCCTCGGACTTGCTGACCATGATCAGTTCCAGCGTATCCCACCCCGCTAGCGTCATGTGCGGCAGCGACTGGCAGCGCAGGGGATCCTCGGCCAGCACGAGGGCGCGGTCCTGCATTTCCGCAAGGTAATGCTCGTCGACATCGAAGCGCATCTCGTAGACCGACCCTTCGGGTCCGCCCTGATGCTGCTCCATGTTGACGGAATACATGTAGCTGTCTTCGTGGAACGGAAAGGGGAAGCGCAGGATCGCCCGGTCGGAATTGCGAAACGAGTAATCGTCGCGAAACGTTTCCTGGTTGAACTGGATCGTCATGGTTGTCTCCTTTACCGGTCAAGCACGAGGCTTTTGCCGACGAAGCGGCTGACGCAGGGCATGATCTTTTTCCCGCTGGCATGCTCTTCCTCGTCGAGCCAGTGATCGCGGTGGTCGAAGGTGCCATCGGCCTCGACGACATCGGTCTCGCATTGGCCGCAGGCCCCGCCGCGACACAGGAACGGCGCCTCGACGCCGCAGCGCTCTATCGCCTCGAGCAGGCTTTCTCTCTCGCCCACCTCGATCGTGATGTCGGATTTGCACAGCCGCACCTCGAACGGCTTGCCGGGCTGTGGCGCGAGGAATTCCTCGGAATGGACGTTCTCGTCGGGCCAGCCATGCGCCGCGGCGGTCGCGTGCACCCATTCGATCATCCCCTTGGGCCCGCAGACATAGACATGCGTGCCAAGCGGCTGGCCATCCAGAAGCTCCTCCAGCGCGATGCGCTGGTCCTGATCGTCGTAATGGACATGCGCCTTGTTCGGATGCTTGCGCGTCAGCTCGTCGGCATAGGTGCCAAGCGCCTTGCTGCGGCAGGCATAATGCAGCTCCCAGGTGCCGCCCATGCGGTCCAGATGCGCGATCATCGCCATGAACGGCGTGATGCCGATCCCTCCGGCGAGAAAGACATGTTTGCACGCCCGCAGGTCGAGCGGAAAAAGGTTGACCGGGTAGCTGAGCGTCATCCGGTCGCCGACCGCGACCTTGGTGTGCAGGAACAGCGACCCGCCGCGCCCCGCGTCGTCGCGCCGGACGGAAATCGCATAGGTCGAGGTGTCAGCCGGATCGGACATCAGCGAATAGGGGTTGAGTCGCGTGCGCCCGTCATCGTTCATCTCGACGACCGTGTGCGACCCGGCCGAGAACGGCGGAAACAACTCGCCATCCGTGCGCTTGAACTCGAACCGCGTCACGAGATCGTTCAGCGGGACTATGGCGCTTACGGTCACGTCGATCTTCTCGGCGCCGGCTCTGGATTTCTGGGGGGCGGCACTCATGAGTATAGCTCCACGGGCTCAGGGACGTTTCCGGGATCTTCCGCATCCACGCGGACGCCCTGGAACGCCGCCAGCCTGCGGGAATAGTGATCGCGCACGAACAGGTTCAGCCCGCAATGCGCGCATACGAAGGGATCGGTCAGCACGTCTTCGGTGATGCCCTTGCAATGCACGCATTGCACCCGCCGCGCCACCGATCCGCGGTGCTCTGACTGGATGGCGCTGTGCGGAATGCCCGCCTGCGTCGCCTCGGCCTCGGCCTGGCCCATCAGCCCCTCGGTCCCAGCCAGGTAGACCTGCAGCCCCATATGCGCGTCGGACAGCACCCGACGGATGCGCGGGACGGACGCCTCGTAGCTGGGACCGACATGCAACTGTGAGGGCTGCAGCGCGCGCAACTTCTCGACATAGGTGTCGCCGGTATCCTTGGGCATGTAGATGATATGCGCCGTGCGAACCAATTCGGCATCAAGTGACGCGAGATCCAGCAGCGCCTCGGCGCCCTCGGCGTCGGCAATCATCAGGTGCGCCTTGCCCGGCCTCGGCTCCAGCGTGCCATAGACCGGGCGGCTTCGGATGCTTTCGGGGAACTGGAATTTGGACATAGCTTCGATCTCTCCAGTGGGGTCGCTGCCGGACGCAAGGCGCACCGCCCGTCGGGCAATGCGCGCCTGCTCGCCTCGGCTCAGCCTTTGGCGGTGCGGATGGATTTGTCCTTGTCGTAGAAAGGCATCTCCTCGGCAACACACGCGATGTCCGCGCCACCGTCATTGCGCACCGTCATCTTCGTACCGGGCACGGCGCAGTCGACGGGCATGCGCGCGATGCCGACATTGTGGTCGTTGAGTTCGGAATGCATGCCGAAGGTCACGACGCCCACCGGCTTGCCATCCTTGAGCAGCGGAGCCCCCTCGCCCGCCGGGGTCGTGCCGTCCAGCCTGACGCCATATATCTTGAAGCGCTCCTTGCCCTTGAGGGCATAGTGGTTTTCCGCCCCGCGAAAGCCGGTCTTGCCGGGCGAGACCGTGAAATCGAGGCCCAGCTCCCACAGCGAATCGCCGCAAGGCTGGTCGGCGAACGGATAGGTCTCCGAGTTGTCGCCGGGATAGAACAGCAGGTAGCTTTCGGTGCGCAGCAGATCCAGCGTCGAGAACTGCACCGGCCGGATGCCCATGTCCTTGCCGTCTTCGAGGATCGCATCCCAAAGCGCGATGGCATGCCGCCCCTCGCAGAAGATCTCGTAGCCGCGCTCGCCGGTATAGCCGGTGCGCGAGATCATCACCGGCTTGCCGAACAGCTTGGTCTGGATGATGCCGAAATAGGCCAGGTCGCGAATGCCCAGCACGTGTTTCGCCAGGAAATCGACGGCAACCGGCCCCTGCAGCGACATGTCATGCAGGTCGTCGTCGAAGATCATCGTGACGTTCTTGCCGAAGGCGGCCATGGCAAGGCTTTCATGCCCCGCGCCGGTGCCGTGCACGACCAGCCAGTCGTTCACGGAGATACGGTAGATCACGCAATCGTCGATGAACATGCCCCGGTCGTCCAGCATGGCGGCATAGACCGCTCGGCCCGGCATGATCTTGTCGACATTGCGGGTCGTGGCGCGGTCGATCACCGCCGCCGCATGCGGGCCGCTGATATGTATCTTCTTCAGACCGGACACATCCATGAGACCGGCCCTGGTCCGCACGGCCTCGTAATCGGCTTTGGCGCGGTCGTCGGACGGGTCGTAGAACCACGCCGTGCCCATCCCGTTCCAGTCTTCCAGCTCGCCGCCGATCTCGGCATGTCGCTGCGCCAGAGCGGAGGTCCTGTAGATGATGGCCATATGTTCAGATTCCCTGTTTTACGCGTTTGTGACATTGAGCCGCATGTCCGAAGAAAAATCAATGGTAAAGAAAATAAAATTCCTACGGGGAATATTTTGCGGCGAAAAGAAGCACTAGGGCTCGAAAACCGCCCGCATCCGAGGCGGAGCAGGATATCCGCGCTTGACGCCCGGATGCCAACAGTCACGTTTTCGGCAGTTTGTCGGGATGCCGCGGCGGCGTGAACGACGGTTTCATGACCCCGGCCGAAGATTGACCGCCCGCGTGATCGGCACAGCTTGCTGCTTGCTGCCCGCGGCAATGCGACGACCGGAGGGTGAAGATTACTTGCCTATCAGTAAAATATTATTCATTTCAGTTGCGAATGTCGTGCAGCAATGCTAGCACTCGCCAATAGCGCCCCCGCAACGGGGCAGGACCAAAACACGGAGCATCCCTGAAATGTGCGGAATTGTTGGACTCTTCCTGAAGGATAAAGCGCTCGAACCCCGGTTGGGCGCCTTGCTTACCGACATGCTGGTCACCATGACGGACCGGGGGCCGGACAGCGCCGGAATCGCGATCTACGGCGACCCGGTCGCGGCACGCGCCAAGGTGACCGTGCAATCCGACGCCCCCGACGCGGATTTCCCCGATCTCGCCGAGACCGTTCAGGCGTTCGTGAACGGCCCGGTATCGCTGACGCGCCGCGACACGCACGCGGTTCTGTCCGTTCCGGCCGGCACGGCCGAAGAGATCCGCGCGCATCTCAGGACCGTCGCGCCCTCGGTGCGCGTGATGTCGTTCGGCGACACGCTCGAGATCTACAAGGAGGTCGGCCTGCCCGGGGACGTCGCCGCGCGTTTCGACATCGCGTCCATGTCCGGCACGCACGGGATCGGCCATACGCGCATGGCCACGGAATCCGCGGTCACCACGCTTGGCGCGCATCCGTTCAACACCGGGGCCGACCAGTGCCTTGTGCATAACGGATCGCTGTCGAACCATAATGCGCTGCGCCGCAAGCTGCGCCGCGAGGGCGTTCACATCGAAACCATGAATGACAGTGAAGTCGCCGCCGCCTACATCACTTGGAAAATGAACAACGGCGCCACCCTCGGCGAGGCGCTCGAGAAATCGCTGGACGATCTCGACGGGTTCTTCAACTTCGTCGTCGGCACCAAGGACGGCTTTGGCGTCGTCCGCGATCCGATTGCCTGCAAGCCGGCGGTCATGGCGGAAACCGATCAATACGTCGCCTTCGGGTCCGAATACCGCGCGCTGGTCAACCTGCCGGGGATCGACGCCGCCCGCGTCTGGGAGCCGGAACCCGCCACGGTGTATTTCTGGCGCCACGGTGAAACCACCACCCCAACCAAGAAGGCCGCGTAAATGCAGACCTACGACCTGGAAGCAAACGGCCTGCGCGCTCTGAACGCCGCGCTGCACGCCCAGAACGCCGAGACCAACCAGACCCGGTGGGAAATCGTCAACCCCCGTGGCAGCCACGCCATCGCCGTCGGGATCGACGCGCCGATCGAGGTCGATGTCATGGGCTCCACGGGGTATTACTGCGCCGGCATGAACAAGCTGGCGACCGTGCATGTCCACGGCTCCGCCGGGCCCGGCGTGGCCGAGAACATGATGTCCGGCACCGTCGTGATCGACGGCGACGCGTCGCAATATGCCGGCGCGACCGGGCGTGGCGGCACCCTTGTCATCAAGGGCAATGCAAGCTCGCGTTGCGGCATTTCGATGAAGGGCATCGACATCGTGGTGCATGGCAATGTCGGCCATATGTCCGCGTTCATGGGGCAGTCGGGCAATCTCGTCGTCTGTGGCGATGCCGGCGATGCGCTTGGCGACTCTCTCTACGAGGCGCGGCTGTTCGTGCGCGGGTCGGTCAAGTCGCTGGGGGCCGATTGCATCGAGAAAGAGATGCGCCCCGAGCATATCGAGATCCTGCGCGACCTCCTGGCTCGCGGCGAATGCGACGCGACGCCCGAGGAGTTCAAGCGCTACGGCTCGGCCCGCCAGCTCTACAGTTTCAAAATCGACAACGCGTATTGAGGAAGCCATGACTGCGAAAGACACCCAAGAGAAAAGTCCCCCGCGGACCGCCCCGATCCAGTCGGCAACCTTCTCCAACCCGATCAATGCCGAGATCCGCCGCGCCGCGGCGACGGGCATCTACGATATCCGGGGCGGCGGCGCCAAGCGGCGCGTGCCGCATTTCGATGACCTGCTGTTTCTGGGCGCGTCAGTATCGCGCTATCCGCTTGAAGGGTACCGCGAACGTTGCGAGACCAAGGTGACCTTGGGCACGCGCTTTGCGAAGACCCCGATCGAGCTCGACATCCCGATTACCATCGCGGGCATGTCCTTCGGCGCGCTGTCGGGCCCCGCCAAGGAGGCGCTCGGCCGCGGCGCCTCGGCCGCTGGGACATCGACGACAACGGGCGATGGCGGCATGACCCCCGAGGAACGCAGCCATTCCACCAAGCTGGTCTATCAGTACCTGCCCTCGCGCTACGGCATGAACCCCGACGACCTGCGCCGCGCCGATGCGATCGAGATCGTCGTGGGCCAGGGCGCCAAGCCGGGCGGCGGCGGCATGCTGCTGGGGCAGAAGATCTCGGACCGCGTGGCCGAGATGCGCAATCTGCCCAAGGGCATCGACCAGCGCTCGGCCTGCCGGCATCCCGACTGGACCGGGCCGGACGATCTGGAAATCAAGATCCTGGAGTTGCGCGAGATCACCGGCTGGGAAAAGCCGATCTATGTCAAGGTCGGCGGCACGCGCCCCTATTACGACGTCGCGCTGGCGGTCAAGGCCGGCGCGGACGTGGTGGTCCTCGACGGCATGCAGGGCGGCACAGCGGCCACCCAGGACGTGTTCATAGAGCATGTCGGCCTGCCCACGCTCGCCTGCATCCGGCCCGCCGTTCAGGCGTTGCAGGATCTGGACGTGCACCGCGAGGTTCAGCTGGTCGTCTCGGGCGGCATCCGCAGCGGCGCCGACGTGGCCAAAGCGATGGCGCTTGGTGCCGACGCCGTGGCCATCGGCACCGCCGCCCTCATCGCGCTGGGGGACAACGATCCCAAGTGGGAGGCCGAGTATCAGAAGCTTGGCACCACCGCGGGCGCCTATGACGACTGGCATGAAGGGCAGGACCCGGCCGGGATCACGACCCAGGATCCCGAACTTCAAGCCCGGCTCGACCCCTTCGATGCCGGACGCCGCCTGCGCAACTACCTCAACGTGATGGCGCTGGAGGCCCAGACCATCGCGCGGGCCTGCGGCCACAACAACCTGCGCAACCTCGAACCCGAGGATCTTTGCGCGCTCACCATGGAGGCGGCGGCCATGGCGCGCGTGCCGCTGGCCGGTACGGCCTGGTGGCCGGGCAAGGATGGCGCGAACTTCTGAAACAACCGGCAAGGGGGGCGAGATGTGATCGCTCCCCTTTTCCGAATGACAAAACAAGACAACAGGGATGGACAAGAATGACGATTGATCTGGCAAAGCTGGCCCAGGAAAAAGGCATCAAGTACTTCATGATTTCCTTCACGGACCTGTTTGGCGGACAGCGCGCCAAGCTGGTTCCCGCGCAGGCGATCGCCGACATGCAGCAAGACGGTGCCGGGTTCGCCGGGTTCGCCACATGGCTCGACATGACGCCCGCCCATCCCGACATGCTGGCAGTGCCGGATCCCGACTCGGTGATCCAGCTGCCCTGGAAGCCGGAAATCGCCTGGGTCGCCGGAAATTGCGTCATGGAAGGCGAGGACGTCGCACAGGCCCCGCGCAACGTGCTGCGCCGCCTGATCGACGAGGCCGCCGAAGAGGGCCTGCACGTCAAGACCGGCGTCGAGGCAGAGTTCTTTCTGCTGACACCCGAAGGCGACCAGATCAGCGACCCGTTCGATACCGCGGCCAAGCCGTGCTACGACCAGCAGGCGGTGATGCGCCGCTACGAGGTGATCCGCGAGATTTGCGACTACATGCTGGAACTGGGCTGGGGCCCGTACCAGAACGATCACGAGGACGCGAACGGCCAGTTCGAGATGAACTGGGATTTCGACGACGTGCTCAGGACGGCCGACAAGCATTCGTTCTTCAAGTTCATGACCAAGTCGGTGGCCGAGAAGCACGGCTTCCGCGCCACCTTCATGCCCAAGCCGGTCGAGGGGCTGACCGGCAATGGCTGTCACGCGCATATCTCGGTCTGGGATGCCCCGGGCAGCGCCTCGAAAATCAACGTGTTCGCCGGCGCCGGCGACGGCCCCACGGGCGAGGTCGGCCTGTCCGAGCGCGGCAAGCATTTCCTCGGCGGAATCATGAAACATGCCAGCGCGCTGGCCGCGATCACCAACCCGACGGTCAACAGCTACAAACGCATCAACGCGCCGCGGACCATGTCCGGCGCGACCTGGGCGCCCAATACCGTGACATGGACCGGCAACAACCGCACGCACATGGTGCGCGTCCCCGGCCCGGGGCGGTTCGAATTGCGCCTGCCCGACGGGGCGGCCAATCCCTACCTTCTGCAGGCGGTCATCATCGCGGCCGGTCTCTCGGGCATCCGCAGCAAGGCCGACCCGGGCAAGCGCCATGACATCGACATGTATGCCGATGGCCACAAGGTGCGCGGCGCCCCCAAGCTGCCGCTCAACATGCTCGACGCGATCCGCGAATTCGACAAGGACAAGGCGTTGAAGGATGCGATGGGCGCCGAGTTCTCGGCCTCCTACATCAAGATGAAGATGCAGGAGTGGAACTCCTTCGTGACCCATTTCAGCCGGTGGGAACGCGAACACACGCTGGACATCTGATCCCGCTGCAGAACGCTAGCCCAGGGGGGGGGGCGTTGCGTGAGATTGCAGCGGCCCTTCGCATGCCCATGCCCGCCGCCCATGGCGCCGGATGGACCGGGCAGCGGCTGCCGGCGGCATTGCACCCGGCCGTCACATCGTGCCCAGTCCCGTCGCGCACGGCAGGCTGTGGGTCCAAAAAAAGCGTCCGGTCAGCCCATCGCCCGCGCGGCCATAACCCCGCCCCAGGCGGACACTGCCGTCAGCGTCGCGCCCCAGGCGAGGTCGGCGGCCACCATCGAGGGATGCCAGTCGCGCATCACCGTCCAGCTGGTCAGCTCGTAGGTGCCATAGGCGACGAAGCCCAGAATCGCGCCGTTGACGAGCGCCATCGCGGGCGTGCCGTCGCGCAGCGCGGGCCAACCCGCGAACCAGACCACGCCGGCCATGTATATGACGTAGAACAGCACGGCCGGCAGGGGACGTATGCCGTCCAGCAGCGTATCGCCGAGGTGCTACGCGAAAATCGGCTTCATGACGGTCGAGAGCATGACCGCGTCGGCGACCAAGAATATCACGCCGGTCACGACGACGAGAACCAAAAGGGCCATTCGTTTCTCCTTTTCAGCACGAGATATAACGCGGCGCTGCGGCCTGTCGACGGCCGGACGTACCGACACCGCAGCTTGCCGTGCGGCCTCCGGTCACTCGGCGTCGCAGTCGGTGACGGGAAATGTGTAGCCGATGCCGGGAAACGCCCCGGCCAGCGCGTAGCCGTCGTCATGGTCCTCGAAGATCGCCGAGATCTGCCGCGTCGTGATCGTCGTCGGAGGGCCGCCCTCCTCTTGCCAGACGATGGAATAGAGCTTGGTGAAGACGGACGCGCCGCCATGCCTGTTCGCGAGAAGATCCGCCGACATGCATTCGCTTGTCAGGCGTGTCCGGATGCATGTCAGGATTTCCGGGTCGCGATGCGGCCAGTCGGAGATGAAGACCATGCGGTCATCCGCAATGGTGACTCGTCCGCCCCCGTTGACCTCGTCGTAAGGCACCTTGCAGGTCCATGTCCCGGCGAAGGCCGGGCCGGCGATCAGGAGAAGACCCGCGACGGCAGGTATCGGATGCACTATGGATCTCCTTGGTCGGAATGACACTCCGCAGGGGGTCGCATGAGGGGGTCGCATGGGAACACATTTCTTAATGATACACCCTCGACGGCCTGTTTCACAACGCTCGCAACGCGGCATCTTCCCGGCGTGAGCAGCCAGGCCTTACAAATCCGGCTCTGCGCCCCTATGTCTATCACACAGGCGTGAAACTCTCCGCCCATGAAAGGCATCTTCGATGACCATGTTCTCCATCAAGCCAGACTTCGATCTCGCCGAATTCCTCGCGAGCCCCGCCCCGGTCGGTTCTGCCAGGGCCCGCAATGCGAGACGTCGCAAGATGCCCACCCAGCCCGCAGGGACGGCCGAAGAAAGCCCACAGCCATCGCCACCCAAGGCGGCCAAATCGAGCGAGACCCCGGACAAGTAAACCCGGCAAAAGCGGCGGGCGGCGCAACCGACCGGCGCGCACCCGCGGCGCAGGCTGCACGGCCAGTCCGCTCGCGCGCTGCCTCTGTCCCGAAAGCCCGTAGCATACACCGTGGCTCGAAAACCGGCACCGGGATACCGTACGCGCGACTGCAAACATCGCGAAAAGTGTGTGGTGAGTGATGACGGGCTCGAACTCTCTCATGCGACAATGATTACAATGGCGTGGGTGACGTTTCCTGACCGGGTGACCGCCACGACACACGACACCCTCCACTTTCTCGTGTTCCTGAGTTATCATGCGCCGGTGTCCGATGGCGTTCAGCGGATCGGTTCTTGGGCGATTGCGGATGCGGTCGACGCCGTTTTGAAAGAGGGACTTGGCGTAGTGGCCGTGGCTTTTGAGCGGTGGTGTGTGCTTTCCAAGCTTGTCCGCGACGGGCTGCGCGCGACCGCCTGATCAGGGATGTCGGTGACCCGCAGCACGGACATGAGACAGCGCGTCCTGAATCGTCTACCGTCATGATTGCAACAGGCCGTTTCCGACGGAGGTGATCATGGCGGAATTCGATTGGCACGCGGACCGAAGCGACCTGGACGGCTTGGCGCTGCTCGACCGCACATCCGATGACGCGGAGATCGATCTGGTGGCGGTGCGTGCCTGGCGACAGGGCCGGGTGCGCCGGGAAATGGCGGCGCGCGGGATCGACGCGGTGATCCTGATGGACCCGGTCAACATCCGCTATGCGACCGGCGCGCGCAACATGCAGGTGTTTTCCATGCGCAACGGACCGTCGCGTTACCTTTTGATGACCGCCGATCGCAGCATTCTTTACGAGTTCACCGGCGCGCTGCACCTGCCCGCCGGGCTCGAGACGATCGACGAGGTGCGCCCCGCCGTCACCGCGAGCTTCGTCGCCGCTGGCCCGGACATCGCGGCGCGCGAGACCCTCTGGGCGCGGGAGATGGCCGCGACGCTGCGCGACCTGGTGGGCGAGAGACCCAAGGTGGGGATCGAGCGGATGAACGGCGGCACGGTTCTCGCGCTTTCCGAGGCCGGCATGCACCTCGTGGATGCGCAGGAGCCCGTGGAAATGGCGCGCGCCATCAAGTCCGCCGAGGAGATGAAATGCGTGAACGCCTCGCTGCGCGCGACCGAACGCGGCGTGGCCGACCTGCGCGGCGCCATCCGCCCGGGCCTGACCGAGGCCGAACTCTGGTCGGTGCTGCATCGCTCGATCATCGCGCAGAACGGCGATTACGTCGAAACCCGGCTGCTCAATTCCGGCGCGCGCACGAACCCCTGGTTCCAGGAGACCGGCGACAAGCGGATCGGCGCGAACGAGTTGATCGCACTCGACACCGACGTGGTGGGCTGCCACGGCTATTACTCGGATTTCTCGCGCACCTTCCATGCCGGCCCGGACAGGCCCACAGACCGGCAACGCGACCTCTAGAAGGTGGCGTATGAGCAGGTGCATCACAACCTGGAGATCCTGCGCCCGGGCCTGTCGTTCCGCGATTACGCCGAGGCGGCGTGGGACATTCCCGCGAAATACCATGCCAACCGCTACTACCTCTCGGCCCACGGCTGCGGCATGACCGGGGAATACCCCTATCTCTACCATCGCGGCGATTTCCCGGATGCAGGTTACGACGGCGAGATCAGGCCGGGCATGACGCTCTGCGTCGAAAGCTTCATCGGCGAGGCGCATCAGGGCGAAGGCGTCAAGCTCGAACAGCAGGTGTTGATCACCGAGACCGGAGGCGAACTGCTCTCGCGCTTTCCCTTTGAACACGCGTTGCTGGCATAGGGCGGGCAGTCACGCCAGAGTGTTTTCCGCGGCTTGTGTCCGATGGTGTTTCTCGGGCGCCGGGTCACGGAGGATCGCCACGGCACCGAGAGCTTTGGCTCCGGGGCGGCGTCAGGATATCCCCGTGACCACGCGGCCGGCGGTCGGGACCGTGCGCAAACTGTCATCACGGCAGAGCGCGCGCCACCCCGCTCCGGAGAAGCGACCAGGGTCGCGATCACCGGATGGATTCGGCAAATTCCGTTCTGACCTGCACCGCGAGGTCCGGGTAATCGGTGAACACCGCGTCCATCCCCATGGCGAAATACGGGGCGAACCGGGCTCTCGCCTCTGCGATGCTCTTCGGGCGGAAGGTCCAGCCATGCACCTCCAGCCCGTGCGCATGGGCGCTCTCGATGAAGTCCTCGGTCAGGGACGGGCTGTCCAGCGAGACGCCGACGCCACCGGCGAACTGTGCCAGCGCCTCGAGGCTGCTGGTCCTGTCCGTGGTGTAATCGCGCACGCCGAACGCCCCCTTGTCCCCGACAGCGGCACCAAGTGCCGCAACGGGCAGGTCCATGCCGAGCGTGTTCTGATATCGCGCCATTTCCTCTGCCCCTGCGTGGCTGAAGCTTTGCAAATAGGTGCTCTGGTCGGCGGTCGTGAACCCGGCCGCGTTCAGGGCGTCCACGATCTTGCGCGACAGTTCCGACCGGTTCGGGGTCTTCGATTCCGGATAGACGCCGATCGCGTCACCCGAGGCCGCATTATGCGCGGTCACGAAGTCGAGGACTTCGCGCAGCGTCGGCACCTTGAACGCATCGCGACTGCCGGGCGTGAACCCGAGGTGGTCAGTCGAGGCGGGGCCCGTGGGCGTGACGGTCAGGGTCTTGATTTCCGCAAGCGTGAAATCCGAGACGTTGTAGGCGTCGTTGCGCGGGGCGAAGATCGAGGCGACGTCGGTGGTGCGCGTCAGGTCGGTGTCGTGCATCGCGACAAGCGCGCCGTCGGCGGTCAGCTGCACGTCCGGCTCCACGATGTCCGCCCCCATCCGGATCGCCAGTTCATAGGCACCCAGGGTGTGTTCGGGCAGGTAAGCACTCGCCCCGCGATGGGCGATCACCAGGGGCGCATGACCGCTCAGTGTGCTGAAACTCTGGGCCGAAACCGGGACGGCCCCGAAAACAAGGGCGGTCGCCAGAAGGATGTGACGCAACATGGAATCTCCGATGAGGAAACGAGCAGACCGCGCATACCGGAAAGCGCTGATTGACGCGACGATGGCGATCCTGCGGCGGATTGTCCACACGTCCGCTGTGCGGCCTGCAGGTGACGGCGCGGTTGCCGAGACGGCGAGATCCGCCTTCGTTCGGGGGC
Source organism: Roseovarius sp. D22-M7 (assembly GCF_037083785.1). Taxonomy (NCBI): domain Bacteria; kingdom Pseudomonadati; phylum Pseudomonadota; class Alphaproteobacteria; order Rhodobacterales; family Roseobacteraceae; genus Roseovarius; species Roseovarius sp. D22-M7. Next base: position 4,308 of record NZ_JBAPKY010000024.1, on the reverse strand, counting down.
TTTGGCCACGGGGCGTCGTCGGCGCCAAAACGCCTCCCCGATGTGATCGACGAAAAACCCGAGGCTTCGCGCCCGGACCTTGTGTCCATCCCGGAACGTCCAGCCGTTGCTGGGCGACGGAACCCGGACCAAGGCGATCGGCTTGCGTCGAGGGCGAAAGGACAGCTTCACGATTGGCTCCTCGGTGATCATCAACGCGAAAGGCCCGGAATTTTTCTTTCACCGCCGTTTCATGACTGCCCCGGACCCCGTTTCATTGCTGCCGACCGTACGCGCCGCATGGCCTGGCGCCAAGGCCGAAGGATCGGATGCCTGCAGAGACACCTTTCACGGGGCGATAAACGTGGCGACCGGGATCGCCGGCTGGAAGTCACAAGGAAAAGACGGTGTTTTCTTCGAGAACAAGCTCCAGACTGCACCGGCAAAAGACACAAGGCCCGCGATGCGGGCCTTGGCATACGCGTTTCTCAGCGATCAGGGAATGAGGCAGAAGCTTTGCTCGTAATCCTCCCAGTTCGAGGTGGTCAGATACCAGTCATTCTGCCCGAATTTGAAGACACCGTTGCGCGCCCGATCCCATGCCACAAGCCTGATGGAATATCCGCATTCCGGCAGCGGATCGTCGTCGTCGATCCCGTCCAGTTCCAGGTCCCATTGCTGGGTCAGGTTGAGCGTGCCAAGCGCGACATCGGTCGCGGGCGGTTGCGTGCCGACATCGTTCAGGCTCGCGCTGCCCGGAGGCCAGCTCTGCACCTGTGTCGACGGCACCGGTCCACCGACATTCCCATTCCCGTTCCAGGACAGCGTATAATGCGAGAAATGCGCATCTGCGATTTCACCGCGAATGTCGATGATGACATCATTGCCCATCCCGTCGATCTTGCACTGGTTGTCGAACTGCACCGGCGGAGAGCCTGGCAGGAACAGGCTCATGTCAACGGGGTCGGGCTTGTCATTGTCCACCGTGATGAACACCGAGGTCGGTGATGGCGTTTCCGCCATCGTGGTGGTGTTTCTCAACACGATCCTGAAACGGGCGTTCACTGCACCCGGTGCGGTCGTCGAACGCCACGCCCCCAGGAAGCCGTGATCGGGGCATTCCGCGAAACGCCAGTAGTCCGTCAACGCGATCCAGCCCGAGGGATCCTCTGCATAGAGATCGTTGTCGTTGCAGGTCGGTCCCACGTCGCGCATCCAGTTCAACCCGGCATAGGTCAGAGGAACCTCCGCACCACCGTTCACGGACACCCGTATCTGGAATTCATGCGTGTTGTATTCCGGACATGCCGGACCCGGCAGGATCCCGTCCAGGCTTATGTCCCGGCCAAAAGGGCGCTGGTCACCGAACAGCCCGGTCCCCTGATTGATGGTTGCCACATCGATGTCGCTGACCTTGTTGATATAGAAATTGCACGCGACGTCTTCTTCGCCCGCGGACAGGGCATCCAGCCCCATATCACTGTCGCGCGGCTGCAGCGGTGCAATAAGGTCGATATTCCGGAGGTACGGCGCAGGCCCGACATTCAACGCATCGCCATCCGATAAGGCACCCTCCTTGATCTGGATCTCGGTCGAGAAAAGTTCGGTGGGCACCTGCTCCAGCGGATCGACTGCGGGCGTATACGCATCCAGCCCGTAATCGACACCATCCTGCGGAAGGCCGGACGGCACGGCCGGCAACAAGTCCTTGTTGGATCGCACAATCGTGCCATTCAATGCCGACAGCAAATCGCCATCGAGGAAACGCGGCTTTTGCACCTCGGGCGGTGTCCCTTCCGTCGAGAACAGGATGTCAGTCCTCGTGGCCTCCAGGATCTCGATCAGAAGATCGGGATTTTCACGCAACCGTTGCACTGGTGTCTGACGCACGCGCGCCATCAGTTCACGCTTGCCACTCGCACTTCCGGTGATATGCACGGCATCGAGGCCGAGGTTGAGGCTCCGCGGGAGATCGAACTTCACCAGCAAGGCGTTGTTCGGAATCACGCCCCCATTGCCGAAAAGAAGATCGCCCGCCGTGAATTGCCCGGCCCCGTTGACCGAGTCGATTTCGGTCGAGAACGCAATGAAGACGGCGCCTTCGTCGATGAATATCCGGTCCACCGCGTCGAGCCCGTGATCGAAACGCTCTATATCGAAAACCCGTAGCAGTTCTTCGTTCCGGGCACAGATCCGGGTACCCCCGCCCAGTTGATGCGCGAGCAGATCACCATCCGATACGACGGGTCCACCCGGCAAATCCCGCCCCTGGGACAGAAAATCTTCCGAAGTGGAAAACCAGAGCCCCTTGCAGTCGGCCAGGTTGATGCCTTGGGACAGTGCCGAGGTGGTCGCGCCCAGCAAAAGGGCGCTGGCAAGGGAGATTGAAGCGAGACAGGTTCGCCTTGAGAGCTTGAATAAAAGCATGAGATTTCTCCAGTAATCAAAATTGATCGCCCAACAGGCGTTATCTATAGTGAGTTCACTGATTAAATTCGCCGGGGCAATACATCCCAGCGGTTGTATTGTAGCGCAAAAGGCGTGTCTTGTTAAGTAGGATAATTTACACTTATGAAGGCTGAGTTTGTAACGATTGTTCCCGCGCGTCAGGCAAACGCGATTTGGGGTGAAAATCGTAAACCGCATGGAACCTCATGGGGTCCGGCGAGACGTGGACGTCCATCCAGTCCTCGCCGCGATCCGCGGTGCTCTCCCGGCTTTGCTGGTTCGGCGCGTCAAGTCAGACGGATTTGGACTGACCTCGCGCGATGATTGCCTTCCACCCAACGGAGGCCTCATGCAGAATTTCTCGCTTCTCGATCGGTCCCCCCATCCCCTAGGGGAAAACGGCCGCTGATGCGCTGGCCGGCACCGTCGATCTCGCCCGGTCGGTTGAGCACGCTGGATATCACCGTTTCTGGCTGGCCGAGCATCACAACATGCCGGGGATCGCCAGCGCGGCAACCTCCGTGGTGATCGGGCACGTGGCCGCCGCGACCCGGTCGATGCGGATCGGGTCCGGCGGCATCATGCTGCACAACCATGCGCCGCTGGTGATTGCCGAGCAATTCGGTACCCTCGCAACGCTCCATCCGGGGCGGATCGAGCTCGGCATGGGTATTTCGGCGACATGCCCGACACGGCCTTGGTGCGCGCCATTTCCGGGGCCGGCACCCATGTCCCGGTCTGGATCCCCGGGTCCAGTCTCTAAGGCGCGCGGCTGGCCGCCCATCTGGGCCTGCCCTATGCCTTTGCGTTGCATTTCGCCCCGGCCATGCTGGAACAGGCGCTGGAGATCTACCGTAGAACGTTCCGACACTCTGATCGCCTCGAAAAACCGCATGTGATGATGGCAGCCGGGCTCTGCACGGCCGAGACCGATGGCGAGGCGGCGTTCCTGAGTTCCTCGCAACTGCTCGCCTTCGCGCGGCTGATCACTGGCCGACCCGGCAAGCTTCCGCGTCCGATCCGCCACAGCGATCGCGAGATTCCGGCGCCGGTCTTGGCCGAGTTGGAGCAGGCCCTGTCATGCTCGGTCACAGGCTCTGCTGCAACGGTGAGACACCGGCTGCGCCGACTGATCGACACCTTCCGACCGGACGATCTGATGGTGCCCGAAATGATCTGAGACCAGGGCGCCCGGCTCCGCTCGTTCGAGATCGCGGCCGAGGTCCTGACGGACTTGCATCAAGGGGCCGCGGCTGCGTGAGCGTGGCAGAGCAACCGGCATGACCGGCCATATTCGCGACGTCCTAGCGATACACGAAAAACGGCCAGTCGCTCTCGCGGCTGACCGTCTTTCCCGGTCTCGTCGCAGGACACTCCGTCAATGCGCCGGGGTGACGACAACCGCGGGCTTGCGGTTGAAAAGCCGGCGCACAAGGCTCCTGATCAACAGGGCCCGCTGACGGCGCGCCTCCATGATTATCGTGTCGAGTTCGGGCTGGGTTGGCATATGATACATCGTCTGGTCTTTCGTATCGTCGCGTGATCAAGGCGGGTGGGATCGTAGTGACACCCATATTGCTGCGCTGCCGCATTTTTACCAATCCATCCCGCTATGCATTTCATGCATGGCTCACGTGACCCCGGCTTCTTCGGATTTCTCTGTCTGCTCCGTCAGGTTCCGGTGACCCGGATTTGGAAGGTCTGGGGGGCGACAGGACTGAAACGACCGAAAAGACATGGACCATGCGCACCCTCAGGGACGCCGGATCTGTCGGAGTTGCATTGGCGGCTGTGAATCGGCATGCAAAAGTGACCCACCTGGGTGGGTTATGATCATCTAAAACTGACCCACCTGCCACGTTAGCATCCGTGCGTTCATGC
>NZ_JBAPKY010000023.1:0-54065 GCF_037083785.1 Roseovarius sp. D22-M7 | reverse complement strand
CCACGCCCGACGGCGTCATCTCGCGGTGATCGGATACGTCGGAATGGCTGATCATATGTCGTCGGAACACGTGATCGAATGTGTCGGAATGCGCAAGATGAGCAGGGGAACCCGATCTATGTCGGTAAGGGCAAGCGGAAGGTCCCGAAAAAAAGGCCACCCGTTCACAGCACGGGATTCGGAAGGGCGTTGCCAAACTGATGGCGGAACTCGGCGCCTCCGAATACGAACTCATGGCCGCCTTCGGCTGGACGTAGGCGAGGACCGCCACCGTCTACACCAAGAGGTTCCGGCGCCGAGAGGCTGCATCGGCAGCGTCCCGGCGGGTCGAAATTTCCAAAGGTGGACCACGGCCCAAGATGCGTGGTCCATTTTCAGGCCTACGTGGACGAAAAATATTGGAAACATTGCGGAAATGGCAGCCCGTAGGGGAGTCGAACCCCTCTTTCCAGGTTGAAAACCTGGCGTCCTAACCGATAGACGAACGGGCCAATTGTCAGACGCGTACTAGGCAAAAGGCGGGCAGCGCACAAGAGGCTTTTTGAAAAAATCCTTCGCGAACGTCTATCCCAGATAATTCATGAAGCTGCAGTCTTCTGTTCAGGGGCTCGGTTTCGCGGGTCTGGGATCTGTTGCGCGGAATCGATTTCGGCGCCGGGTGGCAAGCCGGGCGGGTACTGGAATGTTGGGTGATCTGCAGTGATGTTGAGGGTGTCGGGGCGCTTGCGTCAGGCTCTTTTCGGTGCGGCGAGCGCATCGAAGAGACGGTTGAGAAGCCCAGATCGTGGATGCGATCCCGGCAGTTTGACCAAAATCGGGTTTACTTTCCTACGATAGTGGCGACAGGCTTGACGAGGTCTAGCCGAAGCATGACCGCCTCGGCCCGGTGCCGTTTTGAGCGCTTTGGACAGGCCGCGTGCCAGCAGGCGCCGCCATGCAGCATCGGACGCAACAGGTTGGCGTTTGCCTTCGAGCACGACGTGCAGTTCCGAGACGTGACGCGACCCGGGTTCACTGGAGTGGTTTCTTTTTCGGGGAGCGGTGCAAGATCGCGGGCAAGGAAATCCTAGCCGGCATTCCCCAAGTGTCCGGCCGGATGGCGTCAAGAATGCCTGACGAGGCCATGAGATCAAGCGTTTATGCGCTGCATGGCGATTGGCCTCGCGCAGTCGCGCGGTTGGGTGGCTCAGGCCGAGCGACCGGGTCATCCTCGGCCGCCTGAGGTGTTCTTCAGCGTTCTGGGCGGACCCGTTGAGCCGCATTCGTCGAGTTTGAACCGGAAACGCTGTCACGCGCATGACGGTGGCGCTCGCAGTCGGTGAATGGCGGCGAACGGTGCGCACCATCGGACCGGACACCGCGGCCTCGGAGAGTTGGAAGGTGATCGCAAGGGCATGGCGCACGACGCGGGCCCCGATCTTGATCAGCTTGAGTTGCAGGCTGGTGAGCGACCAGTCGGCAATTTCCTCGGGTAGTTCGATGCACCGCAGGAAGGTGGCCAGTTTCTAGGCGAGCGCGTGCAGGTGCAGCCGGACCTCGTTGTCGCGGAACCGCCTGTACGACAGCCGCGTCCAGTGGAAGGCGTATTTGCCTTCCTTGATATGCTGCTCGGGGACGCCGGGCTGATGAAAGAGCTGAAGGTCAAGCTCATGGAGCGGATGCCCGTCGCCGAGCTGACGGCGCATCCTGGCTATGAAGATGGCAAGGAAGCGCCGCCGGGTCAGGGCAACCGCCGGAATGGCGCCTCGACCAAGGTGCTGAAGGGGCAGGACGGCGGGATGCCGCTGGCGGTGCCCCGCGACCGCGACAGCGGCTTCGAGCCCGAGTTGGTGAAGAAGGGCCGGACCCGGACCTGTGGGATGGATGACGAGATCATCGGGCTCCATGCCGCCGGACTGACGGTCCGAGACATCCAGGCCCACCTGCTCGATCACCATGGCCTGAAGGTCTCGCCGGACCTGATCAGCCGCGTCGCCGACGCGGTGCTCGACGAGGTCCGCGACTGGCAGAGCCGCGCGCCGGACCGGATGTCTCCGATCGTGAGCTTCGACGGTCGCCATTGTCGCGCCATTGGTCCGAGCGACAATGGCGACGCGGGTGAAGATCCGCGATGCCGACAGCCGGACGGTCAAGACCAAGGCGATGCATGTCGCCCGCGGCGTCAGCCGCGACGGCCAGCGCGAGGTTCCGGGGTGACGAGGATCAGAAAACAGTCCCCCCGGACCGTTTTCTGATCCGCCTCAATCCGGAAATCGATCAAGACGCGCGGGTCCGTCCCGACCGACGGGGCCGCGACAAGGCTGATCTACCTCGCCATCCGAACCTTCGAGAACGGCAACCGCAATGTCCGGGAATGGTTTGCAGCCCGCAACCAGTTCGCCATGATGTTCGGCGAGCGCTTCGACGCTCGAGGATCTGAAACCGCATGGGCCGGGCCGGATACACAAAGTTCAGGACACCCCCCAGAAGGTCGTTCTCCGCCATGACCCGCCGCACACGGCGAGCAGCGGTGCGGATGCCAAGAACCCGCAGCCGCGCCCAGATCGCCCGATAGCCCTCCCCGGAAAACGGGGAGGACGCGATGACGGCGGGGTGGCTGCGTGTCATTGGCGGCGGTGCTACTCGGGACGCGGTGCCGATACACCGTGGCCCGGGGAATCTTCCAGAGGTCGCAGACCCGCGCCGTTCCGTAGCGCCGCCGCGTGGGGTTCGCATGCGCCCGCCTCATTTCTTCGCCTGCCTCGGGCCTTTTCGCGCTTGATTCCATCCCCCGGATCGAATGATCGCTGCGCGACTGGTCTCAAGGCCTCCGACGGGCCAAAGGGCGCCCGCCCTCCAGTCTATCGATCCTGGCATACAGCAACTCGTTGGCCATGGTGATCTCGCCCACCTCGGCATGGAGCCGCGCGATCTCCTCGTCACGGTCATCCCTCTCGCGCTCGTTCCGGGCGCTTTCCGACGCCATGAGAACCCGATCGCGCCAGTCCGACGGCCGGTGGACCGGAGCGTTCAGATCACGCGCGACAAGAATGCCAGACGAATACAGGTCTTTACAGCGTTTCCATTTATTCATGAGGCATAGCCTGCGGCCTTGAAGAAGTTCCAACATTCGTCGGGTATGAAGAGATCACAGATTTCACCGATGGCCTCGATGAGCTGGCTGAAGGTCCTTGCTCCAATGCGCCGGAGATGAGCCTTGAGCTTGGAGAAGGCCATTTCGATGGGATTGAGGTCGGGGCTGTAGGCAGGCAGGAACAGGAACCAGCAGCCATTTGCCTTGAGCAGTCCGGCCGCCTTCTCGCTCTTGTGAGTGGCCAGGTTGTCGAGGATGACGACGGATCCGGGCTCCAGTTCCGGGATCAGGACCTTCTCGACGTATGCGTCGAAGGCGTCGCGATCCATTGCGCCCGAGATCACCCATGGCGCGACGATGCCTTCGCACGACAAGCCCGCGATCAGGGTCTGGTTCCCCCACCGCCGGAACGGGGCGCTCCCCTTGAGGCGCAGGCCCTTGAGGCACCGTCCATAGGCGCGGGTCATATTCGTGTCTGTGCCGGTTTCATCGAGGAAGATCAGACGCTCGGGATGGATCCGCATGACTTTTTGTCGCCGAGCCCAGTCATGTCGCGCCTTGCGCACTGCAGGCTTTTCGCGTTCCCGGGCGATCAGCCCTTTTTTTATATGTGTACCCGCGGCGACGCAGCAGCGCATCAATGCCACTTGTCGAGCACGCTACCTCATGAGTTGTCAGCAACGCCGCCTGTAATTCCACCAAGGTGATGTCCGGGTCCTGTTCGATCAATTCCACGAAGAACCCGACGAAGGGCTCAAGCTTGCCGCTGCCTTTACGCGCGCCGGATGGCAGCGGCTCCAGTGGCTCGCCGTTGCGGACCTTCTTGCCCCACCTGGCCGCCGTCGCAGGACTGAGCAGCAAAACCTTGCCCGCTCCCGCCGCGCGCATGCCATCACCCATCAGCCGCTTGAAACGGACGCGCAAGTCCATCGAAAGTGCGTTGCTCATCTGACCTCCTCCCAGGGAGGAAGGAATCAGAAAAACGCCTTCTTGGGAATCTGGAGGGTTCTGTGAGGTCTGCGTGCGCAACGCTGATGCTGCCACACGGGTGCCCGGCAGACCTCATTGAAGCCGGATTGAGCGAACCCGCGGGCAGGTTTTGGGCTATGGGGATTGTGGCTCCGGCGTTGGCCTGGCGTGATAACCGCGAGGGCGAGCGGGTCGATGAATGGCATCGAACAGTCGACTATTGGGATCCTGGCTGGTCGCAAGGGGTCGCGAAACCGGTACGGTTCGCAGGCAAGTGTTGTTGCTTAGCGGCTGGAACAGCGGCAACGGAGGCTTCGGCACGTGATCTATCGGGCCGGTCTGCATGGAGGCGGGCGGCCGGTAGGATAGCGGTTCTTTGTCCTGGTCGATCATGAACTGTCGTTCCGGAATGCCCACTCGGGCGGGGCCTGGCCGTGATACCATACGGTGATCCTGACCATTGATCGACCGCAACAGGGGCATGGCCGCGCGGCAGGGGCCGCCTTCATTGCGGGTTTAGCACGGCTCTCGACCTCCTGCGCCTGGTTGGCCAGCAACGCTCTGCACGCCGTGATGCGGGCAACACGCTGCCCGTTGGCGAGGAAGCCATAATGGCGGATGCGGTGAAAGCTGTCCGGCACGGTATGAAGAAGAAAGCGCCGGATGAACTCTCCGGCATCAAGGGTCATCGTCCTGGGCCGACGACCATGGCGATAGTCACGCCAGCGGAACGTCACCTTGCCATCTGCCATGCTGACCAGACGTGAATTGGCGATGGCGACACGATGGGTATACCGGCTCAGATAGACCAGCACCTGTTCCGGCCCGCCGAAGGGTGGTTTGGCATAAACCACCCAGTCCTGACGACCGGCTGACGTCATCAGCCGGCCGAAGGCCTGCGGGTGGGCGCGTTCCGCGATATCGCCGAAGAACTGTAGCTGTCCGGCCTCGAAGGCAGTGCGCAGCGCCTGAAGAAACAGCCGACGGAACAGACGTGACAGCACCCGGACTGGCAGGAAGAAGTTGGGGCGGCAGTCGATCCAGCGCGTGCCATCGGGTGACGGGCCGCCGCCCGGAACGATGCAATGGAGATGGGGATGATAACTCAGGGTCTGACCCCAGCTGTGCAGCACCGCGATGAGACCGATCCCGGCACCGAGATGTTTGGGGTCGGCGGCAATGATGCGCAGCGTCTCGGCGGCTGTCCGGAACAGGATGTTGTAGACGACCTTCTTGTTCTGGAAGGCTATGGATGCAATCTTGGGGGGCAGCGTGAAGACCACATGAAAATAAGGCACCGGCAGAAGGTCGCCCGCCCGCGCCTCGAGCCAGTCGCGCGCCACCGCACCCTGACACTTGGGGCAGTGCCGGTTGCGGCAGGAATTATAGGCGACACGCACCGCACCGCAGGCCCGGCAGCCCTCGACATGGCCGCCGAGCGCGGCTGTCCGGCACAGTTCGATCGCCGACATCACGCGGCGCTCCACGCGTCCGAGGTGGCCGTCGTGAGCCTGAACGTAAGCGGGGCCATGGCGGCGGAAGATATCCGACACCTCCAAGCCGGATGGCATAGCGCCCCCCCTCAGTCGGGTGGCACCACCTCCAGGCTCAGGCGATCGAACGGGCTCTGCGTCTTCGCGATCGTCGTCGTGGCTACCTTCGTGTAGCGCGCAGTGGTCGACAGGTTACTATGGCCAAGCAGCACCTGGATGACGCGGATATCGACACCGCTTTCAAGAAGATGGGTCGCGAAGCTATGTCGCAAGGTGTGTACGCTGACTTTCTTGGTCAATTCTGCCGCCTTGGTCGCGGATCGACAGGCTGCGTGCAGCACCTGCACATCGATGGGCTTATTGCCACGCCCGGGAAACAGCCAGCCTGACGGCCGCGCCAGACGCCAGTAGGTTCGCAAGATGTTGAGAAGCTGTGGCGAAAGCATGACCGTGCGGTCTTTGGCGCCTTTACCATGGCGGATCTGTAGCACCATCCGATCACTGTCGATATCCGCGACCTTCAGACTGACCGCCTCCGAGGCGCGCAACCCAGCAGCGTAGGCCGTGGTCAGTGCGGCGCGCGCCTTCAGGGACGGCACCGCCTCGAGGAACCGCACGACCTCGTCAGCGCTCAGAATGGTCGGCAACTTGCGCGGCGTGCGCGCATAGGCGATCCGCTCGGGGATCTCCGCCCGGTTCAGGGTGATACCGTAGAAAAAGCGCAAGGCGCAGACCGTCTGGTTGAGCGCTGGCCAGGAAATGCCTTGTGATACCAAGTAAACCTGAAAAGCCCGAACATCCTCCAAACCCAGTTGATCCGGTGATCGGTTGAAGTATCGGGCAAATTTGGTCACAGCATTTAGATATGATCGCTGTGTAGCCGGCGACAGGTTGCGAAGCGTCATGTCGTCGATCATACGGCGGCGTAGCGGGCTTACCGCTGGTGTGGCATCAGCCATGGAATGGTCTCCTGATCAAAGGTTGGTCTCAGCAACCAAACCTTCTCATCAGGAGGCCATTTCCACCAATAGCGACGCCCATCCCGCGTCAGCGGGTTCGTTCAATCCCCCCGATTCAGTCATCAATGGCGACGCTGTAATGACTTCAAGTTCCGAGTTGCCCCCCCAGGAACGGCGCACTTGACACCATGGTCAAGAATACATCACCCGTCATGACGCGCGTTCGGTTCCGATCGGCCCATCAGAACATCCCCATGGCTAGACCGGCAGCCAGCGCCTGACCGAGCTCTCGGCATCGCATCAGTTCCTCATCCGGGATGGTCTTGGGCGCAAGGATCGCTTCCGGGGTCTGGGCATGGGTGCAGACGATCAGCGGGTCTTGCACCGCGCGCAGCCGCCAGCCCTGCGCGATGCGGGCCATCTGGCGGGCGGCATTCTCGCCATCGGACCCCGCGCAGACCATCTGCGCATAGGCGCGTCCTTCGATCCGGCCCAAAACGGGGTAATAGCAGCGATCGAAGAAATCCTTCATGGCGCCAGAGAGCGCGGCAAGGTTTTCCGGGGCGCAGAAGATATAGCCGTCGGCAGCCGTCAGGTCGTCCGGCCCGGCCTGATCGGCGGATTTCAGGTGTGTTTCCGCCTCTTCGCGAGCCGCCTCGCAGGCAGCCTTCGCCATCTGTTGGCTGCCGCCGGTGCGAGAGTGGTAGACAATGAGCAGCTGCGCCATGACCGCAGGTTAGCGATGGTGTAATCGGTTGACCATACCCATCGGCAAGACGCGCTCTACACGCTCTCCATTCGTGTCAACCCGGACCTCGAGACCAAGGACGTCTCCCCAAGCGATGCCGGAAAGGCTTCGGGCCCTGCCACTGTCACGCTCATGCGCAAGCGTAATAACGCGCGATCAGGCCTTTTCCGGAAACAGCCAGCTTGAGACCGGCACGATCGCGCGGGTGACGATCGGGATCAGCACGAGGCCGCTGGCCAGCCCGACGATCCCGTCGAGCCCCGCCGTCACCGCCCAGCTCACGAGACCATGCCCGGTCCCGAGCGTGCCCGCCGCCAGATCCGCCATGTGCGCGATCTGCTCATATGGCAAATGCCAGCCGAAATCGTGCAGCCCGTGCACGAGAATGCTGCCCCCGACCCAGAGCATGGCCACGGTGCCGACCGTGGCGATCACCCCCATCACCGAGGGCATCGACGTGACGATGCCCCGTCCCAGTGAGCGTGTGGCGGCAAGGCGTCCTTCCGCGCTGAGGTGAAGCCCAAGATCGTCGGCTTTCACCAGCAGGGCCACGGCCCCGTAGACCAGCGCCGTTATCGCGATGGCCACCGCCGCCAGTGCCAGCGCCTGGATCCAGAAGACGTCTATGTCGAGCTGCGCCAGCGAGATCGTCATGATCTCGGCGGAGAGGATGAAATCGGTCTTGATCGCCCCCTTCACGCGCTTTTCTTCCAGATGCGCCGCCTCCAGCGTCTGCGCCTGCTGGGGGCCATGCTCCTTGTGCGGGACGATCAGGTGCCAGACCTTCTCGGCCCCCTCGAAACACAGATAGGCCCCGCCGAGCATCAGAAGCGGCGTCAGCATCCATGGCAGGAAGGCTTGCAGCAACAGCGCCGCGGGCAACAGGATCACCAGCTTGTTGAAGACCGAGGCCCGCGCGATCGTCCACACGATTGGCAATTCGCGCGCCGCCGGCAGCCCGGTGACGTATTTCGGCGTCACCGCCGCGTCGTCGATCACCACGCCCGCGGCCTTGGTCCCGGCCTTGCCGGCCTGCGCCGCGACATCGTCCAGCTGGCTCGCGGCCAGCTTCGCGATCGCCGCCACATCGTCGAAAAGGGCCAGTAATCCGCTCATGTCGCTACCTGCCTTGGTTGATCGTCACGACAGCCAACCGGTTTCGGGGACATGACTGCCCGCCGACCATGTGCCAGTTTGCGGCGTCAATCAAGCGCATGAGCCACTGGTGAATTCCGGGCTCAATCCGCGCCCGGAGCATGGCTCGATACACGGGGTCGATGCTTGGCTGAGACGCTGGTGGCGCGCAAGCACATGAGGGCCTGCAGACGTGTTGCTTTTCGGCCACGTGGCTTGCCGGATATCTTACCTCGCAAAGGGGAGGCCTGCCCGGCCCTTGGGCGTGCTGCCACAGCGCAATGACCACTGGTTTCAATAACACGATTATGTCCACAGGCTACGCGTTCCTGGCACTGTCACTGGGTTCGGTCATATCGGCACAGGATGTCCGTCGTCAGATAATTGGGGAGATCTGGGCTTGGTTGGTATTGGAGGCTCTGGTCCTTGGGTGACTGATGTTACGTGTTCTCAATTTCGTGGTGCAAGCGCCGCTTGAGCATGGTTTTGCGTTTGATCTCTTCTCGCAGTTTCAGGATCTGCTCAGCGCGGCCGAGGTAGACATCGGCGGGTGTCGGGTTTCCCAGGCTCTCGTGGTAGCGCTGATTGTTGTAGTACTCTCCGAAGGCACCGATCTGGCGTTCGAGATCGCCGGGAAGGAAATAATGCTCGAGCAGAACACGGGTCTTCATGGTCTGGTGCCACGGTTCGATCTTGCCCTGGACTGCGGGTGGTACGGCGCCCCGCGGACATGCTCCATGCCCTTGTCCTCGAGATGATCGGCCAGATCGCCCGCGATGCAAGATGAGCCGTTGTCGCTCGACAACCTCGGTCTGGCGATCACGGTGGCGCTGTCGCAGCCCGACACGTCCAGGGCCAGGTCCAGCGTGGAGGTCACATCCTCGGCCTTCATCGTCGTGCAGAGCTTCCAGGCGATGATGTAGCGGCTGCGATCGTCGAGGATCGTCGACAAGTGGACCCAGCCCCACCCAAAGACCTTGAGGTAGGTGACGTCCGTCTGCCAAGGTTCGTCGGGCCGTGTGGTCCTGTCCCGGACCTCATTTGCTGCCTTCATAACGACATGCGCCGGTACCGTGATCAGATCCTCCGCCTTCAGGGTCCCGTAAGCCGATGATTCCGCGATAAAGTTGGAGGGATCAATTCCCCGACGAACGGTTTTCCAGGGTCAGATCGACAACGACCTCCTTCAACGCTGTCGTCTCCGAGCGCAGTTCCTTGACCTCCGGCGCGCTCGCCTGACGCACGGTATCGCCGGCCGGCCGTTGCCTGCCCGCCTCGAGGAACTCCTTCGACCACGTGTCGTACAGGCGCTCGCGTGCGTCGGGACAACGATCCCCCGGATCGTTTTCCGATCCTCCTTACCCCTCACGGCGGCCCAGGTCGGCATTCGACCATTGTCCTCGGACCAATGGCGGACAAGGTCTCATTCTCCTCGCCGCGCAAGCCCGCCAGCACGATCCCGATCTTCTCTTCGGCCGAGTACTGTTCGCGGGTCTTGCGCGTGATCCCCTTGACCAGCTTGTCCGCCGAGCCCTTCGATGGTCCGGATGTCGCCTGCGCGGTCCTCCGGTTCTTGTTCATCTTCGCTCCTTGGTGGCTGCGATGACCCGGAAACCCTCCGTCACGAAAAAATCAAATCCGTCCCACGGGCCCCGACGTCAGACAGCGCCCCGCGGTACCGGCCCGAATGATCGTTCGCAAATGCGTCCGACCGGCCGCGGCTCGGCCGAAGTGGAGAACACCCGGCGCGCGCTCAGGCTTGCGTGCCCATGGGAAGGGCCCGCCGCCGCTCTCCGGTCGCGACGAAGAGGCCGTTGGCAATGGCCGGGGCGACGGGCGGCGCGCCAGGCTCGCCGACGCCGGTTGCGTGCACCTCGAAGGGATGCGGCACGATATGCGTCACGACGTCTGGATAGTTGTCCGACCGCACCACGTCGTAATCGTGGAAATTCGATTCGACCACGGCCCCGTTCTCGAACGTGATCCCGGAATGCAGCGCATTGGTCATGCCCATGACCGCGGCGCCCTCCATCTGGCTTTTCACCCGTTCGGGATTGGCGCAGAAGCCGCAATCGATCGCCATGTGCATCTGCGGCACGGTGATCCGGCCGTCCACGATCTTCACATGCGCGGCACAGGCGACGTAGGAGACGAAGCTGCGATGCACGGCGAGGCCGATGCCCTCGCCCTCGGGCAGGTCCTTGCCGTAACCGATGCCGTCGGCGGCCACGTTCAGGACATGCGCAAGGCGCCCGGTCTCGATCGGGAACTCCGCCATGGGTTCGCCATAGTTCCAGAAATCGTCCGGCAGGCCAGCCGCCTTGGGGTCGAGGGTCCGCGGCGCGCCGATGAGATCGAGCCACATCTGCTTCTGGTCCTTGCCCAGTTCCTGCGCGAGATCGCCCACGAAAGACCCTATGGCCCAGGCATGCGGCAGGTTGGACACCGCCCGGAACCAGCCGATCCGGGTATGCGCGAACGCCTTGCCGCTCTCGCAGCGGATATTGGCGATGTCGAACGGCACGTCGGTCAATCCCATGCCCTGTTCCAGCGGCATCGGCGTGCCGTTGTCGGGCGCGAAGGTCGACAGGATCGACGGCGCCACCGAGCGGTGAAGCCAGCCCGTCACGCGACCGTCCGCGTTTATCGCCGCCTCGATCCGTTCCGCCGAGATGGTGTGGTAGAACGAGTGTTTCACATCGTCCTCGCGCGTCCATTGCACGCGCACCGGCGCGCCGACCTCGCGCGACAGCAGCGCGGCCTCGGTCACGAAATCGCCCTTGGACTTGCGGCCGAAACCGCCCCCCAGAAGCGTCACGTTCACCCGGACCTTCTCGGGGTCCAGATCCAGCGCGGCGGCGGTATCGGTCCGCGCGGTGTAGGGGCTCTGGACCGGGGCCCAGATCTCGAGGCCTTGGGGGGTATAACTGGCGATCGCCGCGGGCGGCTCCATCGGGATATGGGCGATATGCGCCTGGGTATAGGTCCGGACGACGCGCTTCGCGGCATTGGCGAAGGCGCTGTCGACATCGCCCTGATCGCGCGCCGGCATGCCCGGGGCCTCGGATGTCGCGATCATCTCATCCATGTAGGGACCTGAGGTGTAGCTGCCGTGCTCTCCGGCCGCCCATTCAACCTTCAGCTTCCTGCGGCCCTCGATCGCGGCCCAGGTGTTGGACGCGACCACGGCGATCCCGCCCAATGGCGCGAACTTCATCGCCAGCCCGCCATAGGGCAACTCGTGCACGCTCTCGACCCCGGGGACGGCCAGCGTCTCGGTTGCGTCATGGGACGTGGCCCGGCCGCCCACCACGGGCGGCCGCGCGACGACCGCGAATTTCATGCCGTCGAGCACGACATCGGCACCATAAACGGCCGCGCCGGTGGTGATGTCATGCAGGTCGGTGATCTGCACCTCGCCCTTGCCGATATAGCGGAACTGGTCCTCGGTCTTGTAGGCGATCTCGTCATGCGCGGGCACGGGCTGGGCCATGGCCGCCTCGGCGAAGTCGCCAAAGCCGGCGGTCTGGCCGGCGGGGCCCCGGATCTCGTGCATCTCGACGGTGACCTCGGCGGGGTCCACACCCCATTCGGCGGCCGCGGCGCGGGCAAGCATGGTCCTGACCGAGCCGCCGATCTTGCGGGCGGCCTGGATGTGATGCCGCATCGAGCGCGAGCCGTCCGTGTCCTGATTGCCGTATTTCGGCTCGTCGCCCGGCGCCTGCACGATCCTCACCCGGTCCCAGTCGGCCTCCATCTCGTCGGCCATGACCATGGGGATCGAGGTGCGCGATCCGGTGCCCATCTCGGAACGGTGCGCAACAAGGGTCACCGTGCCATCGGCGTCGATCGAGACGAAGACGAGCGGATCGTCGACGACGCCGTGGGGCATTTCAGTGGCCCCGGTCGGGTAGGTCTCGAAGGCGTCGGCGGGCATGGCATAGGCCGCAAGCGCGAAGACGCCGGCCGTGCCCAGAAAGCCGCGGCGCGTGACCTTTGCCAGATGCACCTCGCGGTTGGGGGGTTCGGTCATGGGTTCAAGATATTTCAGCATGATTCAGCTCCCCGTGCTGGCAAGGCGGACGGCGTTGACGATTCGTTGGTAACACCCGCAGCGGCAGACATTGCCGGCCATCGAGGTCAGGATCTCCTCGTCGCTCGGCTTGGGATTTTCGGTCAGCAGCGAGGCGGCCTGCATGATCTGACCGGTCTGGCAGAAGCCGCATTGCGGCACGTTGAGATCACGCCAGGCGATCTGGACGGGGTGGTTGCCGTCGGGGTCCAGCCCCTCGATGGTGGTCACGCTCGCGCCCTCGACATCGCCAAGGGTCAACATGCAGGACCGCTCGGCCTTGCCGTCCACATGCACCGTGCAGGCGCCGCACAGACCGACACCGCAGCCGTATTTCGTTCCGTTCAGGCCGGCGAGATCGCGGATGGCCCAAAGAAGCGGCATGGCGGGGTCCTGATCGAACGCCCGTTCCGTTCCGTTCAGGGTGATCTTGGTCATGATGCCTCCAATTGTTTTCTCTGGTCGGGTCGCAAGGCCGGACCTGGCCCGCCGTCCGGAGGGACGCGCTTAGAATCATTCGTTAACCAATTGTAACACGTGAACGTGACACCCCGGATCACTTTTGAAGGTTTCCCACCAAGGCGACCTTCGAGCCGGCACGCGCGCGGACGCGATGGTTCATGCGTGACCCATGGCGGATCCGTCAGGCTGGTTTTCTCGGTTCGCGCGAGCGGAAAGAGGGTCAGCACCTGCGCCAGCCCGCTGCGGTCTCGAGGCAGTCTCGAGGAAAGCGCGCCTGTCTCGGACGATTGTCTGCCACCGGACATGTTGCCGAGATATCTGGTCGGGTGCGATGCCTGGCGGCATATCGGGCAGGAACTCGACAGGCCGACCCCTGGTTATATGGCATCGCTCAGACCACCCCGGTCGGCCTTGAGCCCCTCGCCGCTTTGATGGATGACCATGCGCGCGGCCGGGAAGGGCCGGATCAGCGCGAAGGCCTGATCGGGGGTCCCGGTCAGCCACTGCTCGTAATCCTCGGGATCGAGGATCGCGGGCGAGCGATCGGGATGCGTCTGTCGCGTCAGCGCGTTCGGCATTGTCGTGACCATCGACGAGGTGATCATCTCGCGCTCTTCGCCGCCGTAATTACCGTTGTAATGGCGCCAGATGCCCGCAAGGGCGAACGGCGGTCGCTCTTCAACGCCGACCACGCCGAACCAGACATAGGTGGCCGGGTTGCGTCCCTTGGGCTCGCAGTAGCTTGTGGCCGGGATCAGGCAGCGCCGCTCCTCAAAGCTTTTGGCCCAGAACCGGGAATTGCGCAGCTTGTCGTCCCGCGCGTTGTTTACCGCCTTCGGCTGGATCGGCTTGCCGGTCTTCTTCGAGACCTGGGGCAGCACGAACCCCCAATGCGCGTTCTCCAGCCAGCGCGCGCCGTCCGAACCGACCCCGACGATCGGCGACATGGTCTTCGGGAAGATGGCAGGCTGTGGCTCGGCATTGCCCAACCGGTCATTCGCGGGATCCACCGCGAACAGCTGGCGCATGGCGGCGGGCGGCATGGTGTTGGAATAGAGATTGCACATGCCATCCATGATAACTCACGCATCGACATGGAGCATCTTGAAACGTGGATGTGCCAGCCATGCATGGACATGCAGAGTGACTTGGGACTCTACGCAGAGCATGGGCGACGTCGCGTCCGCAATCAGAACGAGCACCTGACGGTGTCGCGTGGCGCAATCTCTGTATGGCACCGGGCATGGCAACCTTCCCTTTCATGATACCATTTTCGGAATGTCTGGCAGCACTCTCTGTCAAGCTCACGTCGGCGTGCTCTTTCAGGGCCGCGAGAACTTTATCTTGCCAAACGTCGCAATTGTTTCCACCGTAACGATAGTTGATTTCAGGTTATTGGAGACTCCGCGTGACAAACGAAAGTATCGACACTGCGCTGGGGACGCGTTCGGATCATCCGGCTGCACGCACGGACCGCTGGCATGTCAATCGACGTCAGGCCCTCGGGCTTCTCGCGGGTCTGGCCGGGTCCACGGCGCTGTCCTGGCCGCACGGACTGCATGCGAAGACCAAGGGCGGCGCGGCGCTGAAAAGCCCGCCGGCCGGCACGCTGCTGACCGCAAAATCGGACCTGGCGAAGGAATATCTCAAGGCGTTGAAGCGGGTGCCCGGTTTCGGAGGCGCATCCCTTCCGGACAGGCTCTTTGCGCTTGCCTCGACGACGCGCCGGGATGCGGATCTTTACGGTATCGCGCTGACCGCCCCGGCCTATCTGGACCCGGCCTCGGGGGACACCGCGCCGCCCGTCGTCGGCCCGACACTGGAATTCGTGCGCGGCGACGTCAACGGCGTCTACCTGACGAATGACATCACCATCTGCGGCACGGACCACAACATCGTCATGACCTCCCCGCAATCGGGATGGCGGCCGCACGGGTACACGACGACCAACCTGCACACGCATGGCTTGCACGTCACCCCGCAGGCGCCGTCGGATGATGTTCTGCTCTCCATCCGCTCGGGCGCGGACACCGATCCGATGATGATCGCGCAGCCGAAACTCTACCCCTATCGCTACCAGATGCCCGGCGATCACCCCGTCGGCACCTTCTGGTACCACCCCCACAAGCACGGCGCGGTCGCAAGCCAGGTGGGCCCGGGCATGTCCGGCGCGCTGATCGTGCGCAGCCAGGACGGCAAGCCCGATTTCGACGACCTGATCGCGGCCGCGCCGTACAACATCACCCGATCCGACGAAGAGATCCTCGTGCTGCAGACGATCCCTTACTATTTCAGCAATGCCGAAGAGACCGAAGGCGTCTTCTATCCGGCGGGGTATTATGTCAAGGGCGCGCCGGATCCCAGCACCTGCTACGGGCTGACGCTCACCGAAGGGGACGCCACGACGGAACCGCCGACGACGGTGAACGGCCAGCGCATTCCCACCCTGTCGCTGGCCAAGGGCCAGATCAGGCGGCTGCGCTTCGTCAACGCGACGAACGGGCAGACCTATGTGCCAAAGCTGCGCGCAACCGACGGGTCAACGCCATTGCCCGGCCTTTACGCGGTCGCGGTGGACGGGATCACCCTGTTGCCGATGCCCGGCGCGCCAGCGGATCAACCCTACTTCAAGGTCGACCAGGGCTTGCGGGAAGGCGACGACCCGTCGCTCTACTGGACCACCGCAGAGATCATCACGCTGGCTCCGGGGCAGCGCCTTGATCTTCTGATCCAGGCCGACGCGCCCGGGCAGTTCGAACTTTACGGGGCCACGGCCGGCGAGTCGCCCATGGTCACGGAAGTCGACGACCCCAACACCGATACGCTGATCCGGATCGATGTCGGCGACACCGCGCATGACACGCCGCAGTCACTGCCGCCGATGTCGCTTTTCGCGGCGCCCGAGATACAGCGCCCGGTGCCGCCCGAGGTCGACCTCACCGGGGCCAACCTGCCACCGGCGACCAGATCGCTGGAATTCAAGACGGTCGACGCGGCCTTCAATGCCTCCGGCGTTCCGACATATCCGGCCTTTCTCATCAACGACCAGTATTTCGACGGCAACCTCGACGATCCCGCGCAGATCCAGCTTTACAAGGGCGACACGGATGTCTGGAACCTCTTCAGCACGAATGATGCCCATATCTTCCACATCCACATCAATTCGTTCCAGGCCCTCGCGCGGGTGCCCTACGACAAGGTGAACCGCGTCTACGCGGCGCCGATCCCGTACCGCTTTCCGATCTGGCGGGACACGATCTATTTCGACGGCGGGCCGATCAAGGACAGCGAAGAGACGACCTTCCTGCCCGGAACCATGGTGGTGATGGCCAGCAAACAGGTGGATTTCACCGGAGAGTTCGTTCTGCATTGCCATAACCTGTTCCACGAGGATAACGGCATGATGGTAACCGTCTCGATCCTGGACCCGGCCACCGGCGCGCTGGACCCGACATGACGCGCGGGCACAACCCTGCCGTTCAAGCGTTCCCGCCTCATGCGTCGAGGAGAGGGGATCGGATATCAAGTCCGGGAAATGACTGAAAACAAGGGGGGACGACCCCGCGGTTCCATCCACCGAAACTGACCCGGCACACCCTGATACGGGGGGTGTCGCGTCAATCGGGGGGACTGGGTTCAGTACCGGGGCACTGGCATGAGACAGCGCGGTGCGCCCGCCCCGGATCCGGACGAAGTGTCCGGGCCCCGTGCAATCTCCCCGCCCCGCGGCGACGGACGGACAAAATTTTCTCTTGATCGTGCCCTTTGAAGACGGCACCTTGTATAAAGAAGTCATAGGCAAAACAGCGGCTTAGCTGGTTAATGGAGGCTTCGGGAACCAAGCAGTTCCATTATTTGGCGGCCTGTGTTCGTTTTGATTACGAAAGGGGGCGACCATGGCAAACGCAAACATGACCACCGGGATTGTGGATGCCAACGATCATTGGACAACAACGAATTTGACCGCGATCCCGGCGAGGAACCCCGTTCTTCTGGCGTCGGTCCAGACCTTCAACGGTCCCGACACCGTTGGTGTCCGCCTTGAACGCGAAGATGACGGGTCCTTCTCGCTCTTTCTGGAAGAAGAAAAATCCAGGGACAACGAAACACGACACACGCTGGAGGAAGTGGGGCTATTCGCCACCTCGGAGGGGGCGATTGCCGATGTCCGGGGCAATGTGATCGGCGAAGCGGGCCTCGCGAACGTCAGCCAGCCAAGGCGCGACGACTGGCACAGCATAGCGACGAACCGGACCTATGCCCGGCCGGTCGTTCTCACCCAGATGATGAGCTATAATGGCAGCAATCCGTGCCATGTCAGAGTACGCAATGTCGGGTCCAACGCGTTCGAGTGCAGGCTGGAAGAGTGGCAATACCTTGACGGAACGCATGTGGAAGAAGAGGTCGGATACGTGGTGCTCGAAGCAGGCGTCCACGAAATCGACGACGATACGTACATCGAAGTCGGCACCGTAGAGACGGACCACAACTTCGCCAGTGTTCGATTTTCGCGGTCTTTCCAGGCGGGGCCGGTGGTCGTGGCCCAGTGCCAGACCTTCAACGGCACACACGAGATCGTCACGCGTATCCGGAATGTCACGGCTGACGGGGCCGAGATCCGCCTGCAGGAAGAGGAAGGGCGCGATGAGGTCCATACCAACGAAACTGTCGGCTACATTTCCACGCCATTCCTGCGACTCGGCGAGGTGAACAGCTTCGGCCAGTTCAAGCCATCCAAGCACGGCTTCGAATTCACCAACAGTTTCAACCAGCTTCCCGATCTTCCGAACCTTCCTGCAAATCTGGACCGGAAGATCGAAAACATAAATGTCAATTACGGGCTTTGCGGCGGAATGGCCCTCGCCGCGCGGGACTTCTTCCTGAACCGCAGGCCGATTCCGAACACGGGGTCAACCACCCCGCAATCCGGAGCGCTCTTCGATTACCTGTGGCAACGGCAGATTGACACCTTCGATCCCGAGCATGGGTGGGGATATCTTGGCAAGTTCCTGAAATTCTACCTCCCCACCACCTTTACCCGTGCGAAGTCCGTCTCCGAATTTCGCAGCGTGATCGACGCACTCGATGCCGGGCAACCGACCGTGCTCGGATTGGTCTATGTCCGTGCCGGCAATGGGAACCTGTGGGACAACCACCAGGTCCTGGCGTATGACTACAACAAGGTCGGCAGCGGAACCCGCATCAAGGTTTATGATCCGAATTTCCCGAACGATGATGATGTTCAGGTGCGGGTAGAGCTCAAGGATCAGGGGATCTTCGACCCGGCACCCGGGAACAAGAAAATCGACGCGGCCCAGTATGACGGGTCCGGACGCATCAACAATGTCATCGGTTTGATCCACATGGACGTCGAGTCTCAGACGCCCCCGGGAAACTTGTGATGTCTTCGCAGGACACACGGCCATCGTTCAGGCAGCGGCAGGGTGCGCCGGCTCCGTTGCCATGGTAGCCACGAGGGTAGCAACGGGGTGCCAGCGCCCCTGCCCTGCTGCCGGGCGCTTCGGGCATGTCCTTGACGACTGAAAGCTCGCTCGCGGCGCATCCTCGCGCCGGACGGTGAGAGCTTGCGGTGGCACGTGGTCACGCATGGGGGATGCGGGTCCTCTGGCCGCATCCCGTCGGCGTCGCGTGATCCGACCCCCGGGCGGTTACGCCGAGGCGGTCAGCATGCGGTAGATCTCGTCCTTGAGATGGGCGCGTTTCTTGCGCATCTCGACTTCGGTCAATTCCTCGACCGGGTTGACCAGCGTTTCCGCGGTGTGGATCCGGCGGTTGAGGTCGTGATACTCGTCCGCGAGCTTGGCGAAATGCGCATCGGTCTGCTTCAACTCGCTGATCCGGTCGGCGAGGTCGGGGAATTCGTCATGCAGCTCGTGCGGGGTGTGGGACATCGGGTATTTCCTTTTTTGCCTATGTGTCATGTGCAGGCTAAAAGAGGGCGGCGCACGCGGCCTTGATCGTGATCAAGACCGCGACCGATCATGGTGCTGTCAAGGCCTAGCGCCGCGCGCGCCGCCAGCCCGCCGCGCGCGCCTCGGCCTCGGTGCAGAACCACCGCTCGCCCGCCGCGACGCGGATAGACGTGCGGGCGTAGAAGGCCTGGCCGGGCAGGTGATAGATGCGCGTGCCGGTGCGGCCGATATTGCCCTTGATCGCGCAGCCCGCATTGGCCGGTCCGGTCCGCGACGAGACCTGCGCGCGGCGATGATCCTCGGGCCGGGTCATGCGGTGCGCGTGCAGGCCGTGCCCGGCGCGCCGCGCCGCCGCCTCCTCGGGCGCGTAGGCCATGGAATACTTGCGATAGGCCAGTGCCAGCCCGTCGCGCACAAGCTGGCGCGCGAGGTCCTGCCCGGCAATGCCGCACCGCGCCACGGTCCTGCCGTAGCGATCCCGGTCCACGGTGTCACAGGTCACCCGGTGGCCGCTGATCCGGGCGCGAACCTTGCCCGCCACCCATGCGCCGCAATCCCAGCCGGTGCCGTCGGGGGCCGTGCAGATCTGCCCCAGTTCGGGCGCGTCCAGCCCGTGCAGGCGCACGCGGATGCCCCCGACATCCAGCGTGTCGCCATCCACGACCCGCGCCGTCCCGCCGAACTGTTGTGCGGAGACGAAAGCGGGCAGCAGGAGAAGTATGAACGACAGGTAAAATTTCGGCATGCCCCGTCCTGCGCGAGACGCCCGGGCACTTCAATACAGAACGTGAACAAAAGGTTAATGCAGGATTATCTCTGCGCTTGTTTCCAATCGGGATGCACCCACGGCGGGGCATTGTCGGCCGGCAGGCGGCGACCCAGCACGTGATCGGCGATCTTCTCGCCCGCCATGATCGAGGGCGCGTTGAGATTGCCGTTGGTGATCCGCGGGAAGATGCTCGAATCGGCCACGCGCAGCCCCTCGACGCCGATCACCCGGCCCTCGGCGTCGACCACCGCCTGTGCGTCGTCGGCGCGCCCCATCCTGCAGGTGCCGCAGGGGTGATAGGCGCTTTCGACATGCGCGCGGATGAAATCGTCGAGGGCGGCGTCGCTTTGCACGTCGGCGCCGGGCTGGATCTCGTGCCGGGTGAAGGGCGCGAAGGCGGGCTGACCGAGGATCTCGCGCGTCAGCCGGATGCAGCGCCGGAAATCGACCCAGTCGCTGTCCTCGCTCATGTAGTTGAAGCGGATCACCGGATCGTCCCCGGGATCGTTGCTGCGCAGGGTGACGGCGCCGCGCGAGGCGCTGCGCATCGGCCCGACATGCGCCTGGAAGCCGTGCCCGTCGGCCGAGGCCTTGCCATCGTAGCGCACGGCGATCGGCAGGAAGTGGAACTGGATGTCGGGATACTCCACGCCCGCCGCGGACCGGATGAAGCCGCAGCTTTCGAACTGGTTCGATGCGCCCGGCCCGCCGCGGCCCAGAAGCCAGCGCAGCCCGACCCAGGCCTTGCCCGGCAGGTTCCAGTATTTGTAAAGGCTGACCGGCTGGCTGGCCGCCATCTGGATGTAAAGCTCGAGATGGTCCTGCAGGTTGGCCCCCACGCCGGGACGGTCGGCGACGACCGCGATCCCGTGCTCGGCCAGATGCGCGGCGGGGCCGATCCCCGACAGCATCAAAAGCTTGGGCGAGTTGATCGTGGAGGCCGCGACGATCACCTCGGCGCGGGCGTGCACGACCTCGGTGCCGCCGCCGCGCGCGATCTCGACACCGGTGGCGCGGCCGTCCTCGATCACCACGCGGCGCACGAAGCCGCGCACCAGGTCGCACATCTCGTGCCTGAGCGCCGGGCGCAGATAGGCATTGGCCGCCGACCAGCGCCGGCCGTTGTGGACCGTCATCTCGAACGGGCCGAAGCCTTCCTGCTGGTGGCCGTTATAGTCGTCTGTCGCGGGGTAGCCGGCCTCGACGCCCGCCGCGATGAAGGCACGCACCAGCGGGTTGCGCATGCCCCCCCGGCCGACATGCAGCGGGCCGTCCTGCCCGCGCCACGCGGGATCGCCGCCATGCCCGCCATCGTGCCAGCATTCCATCCGCTTGAAATAGGGCAGCACGTCGGCGAACCCCCAGCCCTCGGCACCCTGATCGCGCCAGTGATCGAAATCGCGCGCGTGGCCGCGCACGTAGACCATGCCGTTGATGCTGCTCGAGCCGCCGATCACCTTGCCGCGCGGGCAGGCGAGGCGCCGCCCGCCGAGATGCGGCTCGGGCTCTGTCCGGTAGCCCCAGTCGTAGCGGCGCATGTTCATCGGGTAGCTCAGCGCGCCGGGCATCTGGATGAAGGGCCCGGCATCCGAGCCGCCATGCTCGATCACCAGCACCGAGTTGCCGGCCTCGGCCAGCCGGTAGGCCATGGCGCAGCCGGCGCTGCCGGCGCCGATGATGACGTAATCGGCCTCCATCAGCGTGGCCCCGTGTGGCCGGCGGCGGATTTCGAGTATTTCAGGAAAGGTGAAACCATCATTCGCCTCGCGGGAAACGCTGGTTTTCCTCGACCACGTTGAGATCCATGTGGTTGCGCATGTAGCGCTCGGACGCCTTTTGCAGCGGCTGGTAATCCCACGGGTAGTAGCCGCCCTTGCGCAGCGCCTCGTAGACGACAAGCCGGCGGGCCTGGCTTTCGCGAACCTGGGCGTCGAACGCGTCGAGATCCCAGCGGGTGTCGGCCTCGGCGCGAAGCCGCGCGCGCGTATCGGCATGCGCAGGGTCCTCGGCGAGGTTGGTCAGTTCGTTCGGATCGTTTTCCAGATCGAAGAGCTGGTCGGGGTCGAGCGCGCAGCGGGTGTATTTCCAGCGCCCGTCGCGCAGCGCGACCAGCGGCGCATAGCTGGCCTCGGCGGCGTATTCCATCGCCACCGGGGTGTCGCGCGCCCCGCCCTGCCCCAGCGGCACCAGCGACTGGCCCTCGACCCAGGGCATGACCTCGGACATGTCGGCACCGGCGAGATCGCAGAGCGTCGGGCAGACGTCGATGGTGCTGACCGGGTCGGTCACCAGGCCCGGCGCCATGCCCGGCGCCGAGATCATCAGCGGCACGCGGGCCGAGCCCTCGTAGAACGACATCTTGAACCACAGCCCGCGCTCGCCCAGCATGTCGCCGTGATCGGCCACGAAGAGGATGATCGTGTCCTCGACCTGCCGGGTGCCTTCCAGCGCCTCCATGACCTGGCCTACATGCGCGTCGATATAGGAGATATTGGCGAAATAGGCCCGGCGCGAGCGGCGGATATCCTCGTCGGTGATTTCAAATGAGCGCCAGTCATTGGCGTCGAAGATGCGCTGCGAGTGCGGGTCGTGATCGGCGTACTCCATCGCCGGGACCTGCGGCAGCAGATGCTCGCACCCCTCGTAGCGATCCCAGTATTTCTTCCGCGCCACGTAAGGATCATGGGTGTGGGTGAAGCTGACCGTCAGGCACCACGGCCGCGTGTCGTGCCCGCGCCCCAGGTCGTAGACCTTCTGCGCGCCGTGGAACGCGACCTCGTCGTCATATTCCATCTGGTTGGAGATCTCGGCGACACCCGCGCCGGTGACCGAGCCGAGATTGTGATACCACCAGTCGATCCGCTCGCCCGGTTTGCGGTAATCCGGCGTCCAGCCGAAATCGGCGGGGTAGATATCGGTCGTCAGGCGGTCCTCGAAGCCGTGCAGCTGATCGGGGCCGACGAAATGCATCTTGCCCGACAGGCAGGTCTGGTAGCCCGCGCGGCGCAGGTGGTGGGCATAGGTGGGGATGTCGGCGGAAAACTCGGCGGCATTGTCGTAGACGCGGCTGCGCGAGGGCAGCAGGCCGGACATGAAGCTGGCCCGCCCCGGCGCACAAAGCGGGCTGGCCGTGTAGGTGTTGGCGAAGCGGGTGGAGCGTTCGGCAAGCTTTGCCAGGTTCGGCGTGTGCAGCCAGTCGGCCGGGCCATCCTCGAACAGCGTTCCGGTCAGCTGGTCCACCATGAAGATCAGGAAGTTGGGCTTTTGCGTCATGGACTTTCTCCCGGCAGGCTGGTGTCAAGGTAATGCAGCAGCACGGCGATGGCGGTCTCGGGATCGATGCCGCCCTCGCCGAGCGCCTGGCGGATGTAGAGCCCGTCGATCATGGCGGCACAGCCGCGGGTCAGGGTGCGCGCCTGGCCCGCATCGATCCGGCGGATGGCGTGATGCAGGTTCGAGCGCAGCCGCCGCTGGTAGACGTGCAAAAGCCGCCGCGCCGCGTCCGATCGCTGCGCCTGCACGTAGAAGTTCATCCAGGCCGAGACCATTTCGGGACGGAACTGCGCGGGGGTGAAGCTGGCGCGGATGATCGCCTCGACCCGGTCGCGCGGGGTTTTCGCCATGACCAGCGCACCGCGTATCTCGGCCGCGTAAAGCGTCAGGATGTGCCGCATTGCGGCCACGAAGATCTGGTCCTTGGATCCGAAATAATGATGCGCCAGCGCCGAGGACATGCCGGCGCGGCGGGCGATCTGGGCGACCGTCACGTCCAGTGACCCGTGCGCGCCGATCTCGGAAATCGCGGCCTCCATCAGCGCCGCGCGCCGTATGGGCTGCATTCCGACCTTGGGCATGGTGGGCTCCGTCCTCGAACTTGCCGCACCGGCCTATTCGTGTTTAATTGACGCGTCAATCAAGAAAAATCGGGGGAACATGCCGCCTGAACCGATCCGTCACATGCCAAGACCGTTGTCATTCACGGCACCGTCATATTAGCGTAGTTCCATCACAACCGACCATGACGGCGGATCGAGGCCCCGGGCCCGATGCCGGAAACAAGGTCGGGATCAACATCACCAAGGGGAGACCAACGATGACCATTCTCAACACTGGCCGCATGCACACTGGCCGCATGAACCGCCGCGGCTTCATGGCGACCTCGGCGGGGGCGGCCCTTGCCGCCGGCCTGCCCCTGCAAGCCCGCGCCGAGCCCAAGCGCGGCGGCCATCTGCGCGCCGCGATCGGGCACGGCGCGACCACCGACACGCTGAACCCCGGCACCTACGAGAACAGCTTCACCACCTCGCTGTCGTTCACCATCCACGGCCATCTGACCGAGGTCGCGCAGGACGGATCGCTGCGCGCGGAAGTGGCCGAAAGCTGGGAAGCCTCGCCCGACGCCAAGGTGTGGCGCGTCAAGATCCGCAACGACATCACCTTCCATTCCGGCAAGGCGCTGGAACTGGCCGACGTCGTCAACTCGATCAACTTCCACCGCGGCGAGAACAGCACCTCGGCCGCCGGTCCCATCGTCGCCCCGATCCAGGAAATCACCACCGAGGGCGACGACACCGTGGTGTTCACCCTCGACGGCGGCAACGCCGACTTTCCGTTCATCCTGGCCGATTACCACCTGTGCATCTGCCCCGCCGACGGCGACAGCATCGACTGGCAATCCGGCGATGGCCTCGGCAGCTACGTGCTGAAGGACTTCAACCCCGGCGTCTCGTATTCGGTCGAGCGGCGCGAGGACATGTGGCGCGACGGCGTGGGGTGGTTCGACAGCGCCGAAATCATCGCGATCGTCGATCAGAACGCCCGCACCACCGCGCTGGTGTCGGGCGACGTGCAGGTGGCCGACCGGCTGGACCTGAAGACCGTCAACCTGTTGGAGCGCCGCCCCAACATCCAGGTGAACGCCGTCGCCGGCACCCAGCACTACACCTTCGCCATGGACACCCGCGAGGCGCCCTATACCGACAACAACGTCCGCATGGCGCTGAAATACGGCATCGACCGGCAGGAGATGGTCGACAAGATTCTCTTCGGCTACGGGTCCGTCGGCAACGATCACCCGATCGGCCCCAACCAGCGGTTCTTCAACGAGGAACTGGAGCAGAAGACCTACGATCCCGACAAGGCCAGGTATCACCTCAAGCAGGCCGGCCTCGACAGCGTCGACGTCACCCTGTCGGCGGCCGAGGCGGCCTTCGTCGGCGCGGTCGACGCGGCGGTCCTCTACCAGAGCACGGCCGCCAAGGCGGGCATCAACCTGACGCCCTCGCGAGAGCCCAATGACGGCTACTGGTCCGATGTCTGGATGAAGAAGGACTTCTGCGCCGTCTACTGGTCGGGCCGCGTGGTCGAGGACCAGATGTTCTCGACCGCCTATCAGTGCGGCGCGTCGTGGAACGACAGCTTCTGGTGCAACGAACGCTTCGGCGAGTTGCTGGTCAAGGCCCGCTCCGAGCTCGACGAGGACAAGCGCCGCGAGATGTATTACGAGATGCAGGCGCTGGTCTCGAACCAGGGCGGCGTGGTCGTGCCGATGTTCGCCAACTGGGTGTTCGGCAACTCCACCGACATCGCCCATACCGAGGAGATGAGCTCGAACTGGGACGTGGACGGCATGCGCTTTGTCGAGCGGTGGTGGATGGCCTGACCGCCCCACCCCTTGCGAAATCCCGCGGGGCCCGGAGGCATCTTCCGGGCCCTCCGCCAAACGGGCCGCGCGCCCGACATTCCGATAACGGGAGAACCATGATGACCCTCTTCAAGACCCACCTTGCGGCGCTCGCCGTCGCGGTCGCCGCCGGGCCGGCCTTTGCCAATTGCGAGACGGTGACGTTCTCCGATGTCGGCTGGACCGACATCACCGCGACCACCGCCACCACCACCGTCGTGCTCGAGGCGCTCGGCTATGACACCGAGACCAAGATCCTCGCCGTGCCGGTCACCTACCAGTCGCTCGCCGCCGGTGACATCGACGTGTTCCTCGGCAACTGGATGCCCACCATGGAGGGCGACATCGCCCCCTACCGCGAGGCCGGCACCGTCGACACCGTGCGCGCCAATCTCGAGGGCGCGAAATACACGCTGGCGACCAATGCCGTGGGGGCCGATCTCGGCATCACCTCGTTCGGCGACATCGCCGATCACGCCGAGGCACTGGACGAGACGATTTACGGCATCGAGCCGGGCAATGACGGCAACCGCCTGATCCTCGAGATGATCGAGTCGGACGCATTCGGCCTGTCGGGGTTCGAGCTCAAGGAAAGTTCCGAACAGGGGATGCTCGCGCAGGTCAGCCGCGCCAGTCGCCGCGACGAGCCGATCGTCTTTCTCGGCTGGGAGCCGCACCCGATGAACGCCAATCATGACCTCACCTACCTGACCGGCGGCGATGACTGGTTCGGCCCGGACCTCGGCGGCGCCACGGTCTATACCAACACCCGCGCGGGCTATGTCGAGGAATGCCCGAACGTGGGTCAGTTCCTGCAGAACCTGCACTTCACGCTGGCCATGGAAAACGAGATCATGGGCAAGATCCTCGACGACGGCGCCGATCCCGAAGACGCCGCGACCGATTGGCTGACCGCCAATCCCGATGCGATCACGCCATGGCTGGAAGGCGTGACGACCCGCGACGGCGGCGACGCCATGGCGGCGGTCGAGAGTGCGTTGGATTGACAAGGTTTCGTTGCGCGTCAAGGAGTTCTCATTGTCGCGCAACGAGAAAATCCGTCAACCGCTAGATCTTTCGTTTAAAGCGTGAACGGTAGCCTTTCCCAACATATTATGAAGAATTTCTACAGCTTCGAGTGGGTTTTCTTCTATGAGCTTTTCAAAATATCTCTTTACTTCTGAACGATCGAGGGAAACCTCTACGAGAAAATCTCCAGTCAATCCTAAATTGCTTGCTTTTTGAAGGGAAACAAACTTTCCATGTTTCGTTGTAAACGTTGCCACCTTTTTCACCTCAAATTCTTTCCCTTTGTTTTGGACCGGCTCAAGGAGGTGTCTGTGCTGTTTGGTTTCTCGGCTCCAACCTCTAAATGTTAGTTGCATGACGTTCCTAATTGATGATTCTCGCATGGTGGGTGAACCTCATAGTATGGATACGGATAAAAACGCCCGCAAATGTCTGTCAATGGCATTTTTACAAATAACGATGCGAATTGTGAGGGCAAATTGATGGACTGGCTGAGCGAGCACAAGATCCCCGTGGGCGACTGGGCCGAGACGTTCTTTCTGTGGCTGCAGGAGAATGCCGCCGGGTTCTTCGACGCGCTGTCTCTGATGATGGAATGGCTGATCGACACCTTCCTCTGGGTGCTGCAGACACCGCATCCGCTGGTCATCGTCGCGGTCTTCGTCGCCCTGACCTGGGCGTTGCAACGCAACTGGAAGACGTGCCTGCTGATCGGGCTGGGGTTTCTCTTCATCCTCAACCAGGATTACTGGGAGGAGACCACCGAAAGCCTGACGCTGGTGCTGTCGTCGTGCATCTTCTGCATGGCGCTCGGCGTGCCCATCGGGATCGCCGCCGCGCACCGCCCGCGGCTTTACGACGGCATGCGTCCGGTGCTCGACCTGATGCAGACCCTGCCGCCCTTCGTCTATCTGATCCCGGCAATCGTGTTCTTCGGCATCGGCATGGTGCCGGGGCTGATCGCCACGGTGATCTTCGTGGTCCCCGCGCCGATCCGGCTGACGCATCTGGGGATCTCGACCACGCCGCAGCCGCTGCTGGAGGCCGCGCAGGCCTTCGGATCCACGGGCCGGCAGACGCTGTGGAAGGTGGAACTGCCCTATGCGCTGCCGCAGATCATGGCCGGGCTGAACCAGACCATCATGCTGTCGCTGTCGATGGTGGTGATCGGCGCGCTGGTGGGCGCCGACGGGCTGGGCGTTCCGGTGCTGCGGGCGATCAACACCGTCAACATCGCGCTCGGGTTCGAGTCCGGGCTGATGATCGTCGTGGTGGCCATCGTGCTCGACCGGATGCTGCGCATGAAGGATCGCGAATGACCGAGGTCGCTGTCCGCTTCGACAAGGTCTCGATCGTGTTCGGCGATGCGCCACAGACGGCGCTGCCGCTGATGGATGCCGGGCAGTCGCGCTCGCAGATCCAAGCGGACACCGGCCAGGTGCTCGGGGTGCATGATTGCGACCTCGCCGTCGCCCCGGGCGAGATCGTCGTGCTGATGGGGCTGTCGGGATCGGGCAAGTCCACGCTGCTGCGCGCGGTCAACGGCCTGAACCCCGTCACCCGCGGGACGGTCGAGGTGTATGACGGCACCGACATGGTCGATGTGACCCATGCCGATCCGTCGACGCTGCGCCGCCTGCGCCAGCAGCATATCGCGATGGTGTTCCAGCAATTCGGCCTGCTGCCCTGGCGCACGGTCGCCCAGAATGTCGGCCTCGGCCTCGAGCTTGCCCGCGTGCCCAAGGCGGATCGTGCGCGGCGCGTCGCCGATCAGCTGGCCCTTGTCAGCCTGTCGGACTGGGCCGACCGAAAGGTGGGCGAGCTTTCGGGCGGCATGCAGCAGCGCGTCGGTCTTGCCCGCGCCTTCGCCACCGACGCGCCGATCCTCTTGATGGACGAGCCGTTCTCGGCGCTCGACCCGCTGATCCGCAACCACCTTCAGGACGAATTGCTGGATCTGCAGGCCTCGCTGGGCCGCACGATCATCTTCGTCAGTCACGACCTCGACGAGGCGTTCAAGCTGGGCCGCCGCATCGCCATCATGGAGGGCGGGC
Organism: Roseovarius sp. D22-M7; assembly: GCF_037083785.1. Lineage (NCBI taxonomy): Bacteria > Pseudomonadati > Pseudomonadota > Alphaproteobacteria > Rhodobacterales > Roseobacteraceae > Roseovarius > Roseovarius sp. D22-M7. The sequence continues at coordinate 25,687 of NZ_JBAPKY010000023.1, read as the reverse complement.
GCATCGTGCAATGCGGCACCCCGCAAGAGATCTTCACCAACCCCGCGACCGGTTACGTGGCGGAATTCGTGGCGCACATGAACCCGCTCGGGGTGCTCTGTGCGCGCGACGTGATGGAACCGGCGACCGGCACGCCCGAGGTCACGGTGCCGCCCGACGCCTCGATCCAGGCGGTGATGGAAAAGGTACGAGGACACGACGCGCCGCTCGGCGTGGCCCGCAACGGCGAGATCCTCGGCCAGATCACGCGCGACGGGGTCCTTGCCAAACTGCTCGACCCGCGCGGCTGAGGCTTGACCCGCGCGGCTGCCGGGCGCAAACGGCGCCGCCCGCGCCGGGATGGTCGCAACAGGCGACAGGCGGGCACCGGACCGAACGCCCTGCGAAACGCCCGGCCGGCGCGAGGGCCGCCCGGGCGCGTGTCATCGGACTTTCGGACGTGGTCAGTTCACCTTCTCGGCGTCCACGACATCCTTGTGGATCGACGGCGCATCCCGCGAGATGGTGATCTGCCGCGGCTTCAGTGCCTCGGGGATCTCGCGCTCGAGGTCGATATGCAGCATGCCGTCGGCATGCGCCGCCCCGGTCACGCGCACATGATCGGCCAGCTGGAAGCGCCGCTCGAACGCGCGGGTGGCGATGCCGCGATGCAGGTAGCTGCGGTTCTCGTCATCGCCGGATTTGCGGGCCGAGACCACAAGCGCGCCGTCCTTGACCTCGACACTCAGGTCGTCGGCGGAAAAGCCCGCGACGGCGATCGAGATGCGGTAGGTGTCGTCGGCGGTCTTCTCGATGTTGTAGGGCGGGTAGGTCGGCTGCGCCATGTCGCTGGCCATCACCCGGTCCAGCAGGTCGGCCACCTGGTCGAAGCCCACGGTCGCACGGTAAAGCGGTGCAAGATCGAAGTTACGCATAAGTCATCCTCCTTTGAGCGATACTTTTCAAGGCCGGCCTTCCCACGCGGGACAGACCGGGTATGCGCGGCCCGCATGGCGGCGCCGCAGCGATAGAGAGATGGGAAGCGGCAAACCCCCTGTCAAGAGGGTGACGCAACGCTCAGGGCCGGGTTTGCGCGGCCCCGGTGACACGCCGCAGCACCGGGCGCGCGACCATCCCCGGCCCGGCCTCGATGGCGGCGCGCAACATCCGCAGCGGCCCCGCCAGCGGCATCCCCAGCGACACCTTGCGCCCCTCGACCTCGGCCATCGCCGAGATCACCGACACGATCCGCGGCCCGCCGTGGCCAAGCGTGAAGACCGGCGCGCCGCTGGCCCCGAAATCGACGTCGCAGGACATCACCAGCATCCCCTCCTGCCGGGCCAGAACGCGGCAGGCATTCTGAAGCGACGGCGCCTCGGCGCGGCCGCGCGCGTAGCTGACGACGCCGATCCTGTCGCCCGCGCGGGGGGCGGCCCCGGTGGCAAAGATCTGCCCGCCCGGCATGTCGATTCCCCGCGCCAGTTCCAGCAGCGCCACGTCATGGCGCACCCGCAGCGCCGAGGCACCGGCATCGAAGACATAGTCGGGATGCGCCACCGCGCGCGCCACGCGGGCCTCGGCCACCGCGCGCCCGTCGCGCAGCCCGGCGCGGAACGCGATGCGCCCCGGATCGAGGCGCATCCCCGTCTCGCGGTCGTAAAGGCAATGCGCGGCGGTCACCACGAGGTCGGGCGCCACCAGCGTGCCGGTGCAGAACCCCCGGCCCGCCAGTTCCAGCCGGCCCACCGCCTGCCAGTGCCGGGCGGTCGCCGCGATGTCGAGCCGCTGGAAATGGCCCTCCTGCGCGCGCGGGGCCTCGACCGCCACGGCGCACAGGAACAAAAGACCGAGGACGAGACGCCGCATGCAACCTCCGCGCACGGGGAAATGGTTAACGCAACCATGCCCCGTTCAGCGCAGGACGGGAACCCCCGAATCCGCCGCCGCGGCCATCGCCGGCGGTTTCGGCCCGGCTTGATCCATTGCGGGTGGCTTGGGGCCGCCGGTGGCCCAGTCGAGCAATTCGACCGTGTGCACCACCGGCACACCGGTGCCCGAGCCGATCTGCATCATGCAGCCGATATTGCCGGCGGCGATCACGTCCGGGCTCTTGGCTTCCAGCGTGCGGATCTTGCGCTCTTTCAGTTGCCCGGCGATCTTGGGCTGCATCAGGTTGTAGGTGCCCGCCGACCCGCAGCAGAGATGGCTGTCGGCCGGCTCCACCACCCGGAACCCGGCGCTCTTCAGCAGCGACTTGGGGTGCGTCTTGATCTGCTGGCCGTGCTGCAAGGAACAGGCGGCGTGATAGGCGACGGTAGGCGGCCCGGACCCCTCGGGCCGCGTCGTGCCGATCCGGTCGCTGCCGGCGATCCGGTCCCGTGCCGCGTTGACGCTGAACGCCTCCGCACCCTCGGGAAGAATCTCCGCGAGCACCTCGCTCACGTCCATCGTGATCGCGCTGACGCGCGCGGCGTCCTCGGCCAGCGGCTCCAGCCGGAACATGTGCCCGTAATCCTTTACGGTGGTGCCACAACCGGAGGTGTTGATCACCACCGCGTCCAGCCCCTCGCCATCCATCTCGCGCACCCAGGCGGCGATGTTCTTCGCGGCGCTCGCGTGGCTCTCCTCGGCCTTGCCCATGTGATGCGTCAGCGCCCCGCAACAGCCGGCGCCTTTCGCCACCACCACCTCGCAGCCCAGCCGCGTCAGCAGCCGGATCGTGGCATCGTTGATATCGGTGTTGAGGGCGCGCTGCGCGCAGCCGGTCATCAGCGCCACGCGCTTGACGCGCGCGCCTTGCGCCGGAAAGACCTGCGGCGCGTCGTTGCGGCTGACCGGCGGGATGCGCTTCGGCGCCATGTCCAGCATCGCGCGCAGCCGCGGATCGGGCATCAGCCGCTTGAACGGCCGGCCGATCTTCGCCGCGCGCAGCGCCAGCCGGAAGCGCCCCGGATAGGGCAGGATCCGTGCCAGAACCCAGCGCAGCGCACGGTCGGTCATCGGCCTGCGGTAGCGTTCCTCGATATACTCGCGCGCCTGATCCACCAGATGCATGTAATGCACGCCCGACGGGCAGGTGGTCATGCAGGCCAGGCACGAAAGGCAGCGATCGATATGCAGAACCGTCTTTTCATCCGGATCGCGGTCGTTCTCCAGCATGTCCTTGATCAGGTAGATACGGCCGCGGGGACTGTCCAGCTCGTCGCCCAGCACCTGGTAGGTCGGACAGGTCGCGGTGCAGAAACCGCAATGCACGCAGGATCGCAGGATCTCGTTGGCGCGCGCGATCTTGGGATCGGCCAGTTGCTCGGCCGTGAACTCGGTCTTCATGCGCTCTCCATCCGGGCCATCAGCCCGGGGTTGAGGATTCCCCTCGGGTCGAATTTCTGTTTCAGCCCGTCCTGCAAGGCGGCCACCGGCGCGGGCAGCGGGCCGAAGGCGGCGCGGTCGCGGTCGCCCCGCACCCGCAGCGCGTGCCCGCCACGTTCGGCCGTGGCGGCGTGGATCTCGGCCGCGCCCGTGCCGCAGCCCTCGGGCACCAGCAGCCAGACCAGCCCCCCGCCCCAGTCATACAGCGCCTGCGTGCCGGGCAGTTCGGCCACCAGACCGGGCGCGTCGGTGGGTTTCACCGAGATCCGCCAGACCTCGCCGGGACTGTCGTGAAAGACAGCGACATCGCGCACATCGCGCCAAAGATCGGCGACCCGCACCGGATCGGTCTCGAGCTTGGCGGCGCCGAACCCGGACAATTCCGCCTGCAACCGCTCGGCGCGGTAGGCGACCGACGCCTCGGACCCCTCCAGCCGCATCAGCGTCACGGGCCCGTCACCGTGGCTCGGCAGATGCGCGGCCCCCGTCACCTCGAAGGGCGTGCCCAGCGCACGGCACAGCGCGCGCACGGCCGCGTCGTCGTCCAGCCCTTCGATCCGCAGCACCCCGGCGCAGCCCGGCGCGGGCAGCACCTTCAGCGCCACCTCGGTCAGCACGCCCAGCGTGCCATAGCTGCCGGCCAACAGCTTCACCAGGTCGTAACCGGTGACGTTCTTCATCACCCGCCCGCCATTGGCGATGATGCGCCCCTGCCCGTCGACCAGCCGCACGCCCAGCAGGAAATCGCGGCACGCGCCCGCCTGGATGCGCCGCGGCCCGCTGACATTGGCGGCGACCGCGCCGCCCAGCGTCGGGGACCCGTCCGTGCCCAGCAGGCCGCGATGATCCATCGGCTCGAAGGCCAGCCGCTGACCCACGGCCTCCAGCGCCGCCTCGATCTCGGCGATCGGAGTGCCCGCACCGGCCACCAGCGTCAGGGCGCCCGGCTCGTACAGCCGGATCCCCGACAGCCCCGCGGTGCTCAACGCCGCGCCATTGCAGGCCCGCCCGATGGGCCGCGTCCCGCCGCCCGCGATGCGCAAGGGGCCGTCGGCCTCCTTGATGATCGCGGCAAGCTCGTCTTCGGTCGTCGGTGTCATGCTGTTTCTTCCGGCCAAAGGTGTCTTGGGCGCGCCCCCGGGACGTCACGTGTCACGCCACGCGACGCCGGCTGTCGGAGGCGTCGAGCGGAAAGACCTTGGCCGGGTTCAGCAGCCATTTCGGGTCGAACACGTCCTTCACGTCCATCTGCGCCGACAGGTCGTCGGGCCTGTATTGATGCGCCATCAGGTCGCGCTTCTCGATGCCAACGCCATGCTCGCCGGTCAGGCAGCCGCCGACCTCGACGCACAGCTTCAGGATCTCGGCCCCGAACGCCTCGCACAGCTCCAGATCGCCGGGCTTGTTGGCATCGTAAAGGATCAGCGGATGCATGTTGCCGTCGCCGGCATGGAACACGTTGGCCACGCCCAGCCCGAACTCTTCGGACATCTCGCCGATCCGGCGCAGCACGTAGGGCAGTTGCGCGATCGGGATCGTCCCGTCGAGGCACATGTAATCGCCAAGCTGCCCCATCGCGCCGAAGGCCGACTTGCGGCCCTTCCAGATCGCGGCGCTCTCGGCGGCCGACCGGCTCTGGCGCAGGGCGACCGGGTCGTGCTGCTGCGCGATGCCCTCGATCAGGCCCAGCTGCTCGTCGATCTCCGCGTCCGATCCCTCGACCTCGACGATCAGAAGCGCCTCGCAGTCAGGGTATCCCGCCTGCGCGAAATCCTCGGTGGCGCGGATGCAGGGGCGGTCCATGAACTCGATCGCCACCGGCAGCACGCCGGCCTTGATGATGTCGCTCACGCAGGCCCCCGCCACCTCGCTGCTGTCGAACCCGATCAGGACGGGGCGCGCGCCCTCGGGCTTGGGCAGGATGCGCAAGCTGGCCTCGGTCACCACGCCAAGCTGGCCCTCGGATCCGCAGACCAGCCCCAGCAGGTCGTAGCCCGCGGCGTCCAGGTGCGACCCGCCCAGCTCCATCACCGTGCCGTCCATCTGCACCAGCGTGACCCCCAGCAGGTTGTTGGTGGTCACCCCGTATTTCAGGCAATGCGCCCCGCCGGAATTCATCGCGATATTGCCGGCGATGGCGCAGGCCAGCTGGCTCGACGGGTCGGGCGCGTAAAAGAAGCCGTCCTCCTCGACCGCGCCGGTCACGCTCAGGTTGGTGCGCCCGGTCTGCACGCGGATCACGCGGTTGTCGTAATCGGTCTCGAGGACCTCGGCCATCCGCGCCACGCCCAGGATCACGCTGTCGGCGGTGGGCAGCGCCCCGCCGGCGAGCGAGGTTCCGGCACCGCGCGGCACCACCGGCACGCCCATCTCGTGGCAGATCGCCAGCGCCGCGCTGACCTCCTGCGTCGACCCCGGCAGGATCACGGCCATGGGCGGGCACTTATAGGCCGACAGCCCGTCGCATTCATAGGCGCGCGTCTCGGCCACGTCGTCGATCACCGCCTGCTCGGGCAGCACGGCGCGCAACCGCGCCACCAAAGCTGCCTTGCGCGACAGGATGGCGTCGTCGGGGATGGGCATCTGCATGGCGGTCTCCTCCTGCAATTGGTCATATCATATAACCAATTCGCGGCTATTGCGACTCATTTCTCTACGGCGTCACCCGGTCACACTTGCATGCCCCACCCCGCTGGGGCAAACGCCGCGCATGGACTGGGTCAAGATCATACATCTTCTGGCGGTGATGGGCTGGGTCACGTCGATCTTCGCGGTGCCGCGCGCGCTGATCTACTGGCACCGCGAATGGGACCGGCTGGGCGACTTCGGTCCGCTGGGCGATCTCACCATCCGGCTTTACCGCTTCTCGCTGGGGCTCGGGGTGATCGGCGTCGCGACCGGGCTGGTGCTCGCGCATTGGTGGGGCTGGCCGGCCTGGACCCATCTCAAGACAGCCCTCGTGCTGGCGCTGGCGGCGCATTACGGCTGGACCGGGCGGCTGGTGCTGCGCGCCCGGAAGGGCACCTTCACCGAAAGCGACCGCTATCTGCGGATCTTCAACGAGATCAGCGTCCTCGGCGTGATCGCGGTCCTCTGGGCCGTCGTCGTCAAGCCGTTCTGAGCGATGACACGCCTGCCGCCAGAGCTTTACGTCTTCACCCTCGTCGATCTCGCGGGCGTCGGATTGCTGCTGACCGTCTGGCTCGGCACCACCCTGCTGATCGAACATGCGCCGCGGCGTTTTCCCTCGACCTCGAACCTGATGGCCGATTACCGGCGCGAATGGATGGTCCAATTCGTCAGCCGCGACCCGCGGATCTTCGATTCGCAGGTGATCGGGCAGTTGCGGCAGGGAACCTCGTTCTTCGCCTCGGCCTCGCTGATCGCGATCGGCGGCACATTGGCGCTGCTGGGCGATCTCGAACGCGTGATGGGCGTCGCCGAGGATCTGACCGCCGGCGATCAGCCCATTCTCGTCTGGGAGGTGAAGATCCTGCTGATCATGGTCTTCCTGGTCAACGCGTTCCTCAAGTTCGTCTGGTCGAACAGGCTTTTCGGCTATTGCGCGGTGATGATGGGCGCGGTGCCGAATGCGGCGGATCACCCCGCCGCCCTGCCCCGCGCGGCCAAGGCCGCCGAGATCAACATCACCGCCGCGCGCGGCTTCAACCGCGGGCTGCGCTCGCTCTACTGCGCGCTGGCGGCGGCGGCGTGGCTCTTGGGGGCCTGGGCGCTGATCGCCGCGGCGGCGCTCACCGCGCTGGTGCTCCTGCGGCGGGAATTCACCTCGGCCTCGCGCGCCGTGCTGATGCGGCCGGACGCGCCACCCGACGACACGCGGACGTGACTGCATCCCAGCCGCGTTTCCTGTACAGTTGCGGCATGAAACCGATCGCCGTTGCCTGTGCCGCCCTTCTGCTCGCCCCCGCCGCCGCGGCAGAGATGCCGCAGATCCTCGATGCCACTATCGAGAAGACCGGCATGTCGTGGCGCGTCGATGTCACGATCCGCCATCCCGATACCGGCTGGGATCACTATGCCGACGGCTGGGAGGTGCTCGATGCCGACGGCAACCGCCTCGGGCATCGCGAGTTGCATCACCCGCATGTCGACGAGCAGCCCTTCACCCGCGCGCTGGCGAATCTCGCCCTCCCCGACGACACCCGAGAGGTGTTCATCCGCGCGCATTGTTCGGTCGATGGCTGGACCGAGGACACCGTGCGGATCGTCGTGCAGCCGTAGCGATTCGGGCCGTTGTCGCGTTTCAAGCAAGCCCCCGAAAACGGGGGCGGATGTGTGGATTTTCTGCAACTAAGGGCCTGCGAATAAGCAGTTTTCCGCCGTCCACCGTCATTTTTCCGCCGTTCACCGTGGTGTGATCCATCTTGTCGCCCAAGGCCCTTGTTCCCGCGCTGTATGACGCCGATATGACGTGCAGCGGTGCAAACCGTACCCCGAGCGATCTTCGGATCCTGAGGTGAAAAGAGCATGGAAGGATAAAGAAATGCTGAAGACAACAACCGCACTCGCGACAGTGGCTGCATTCATGGCCGCCCCCGCATTTGCACAGAAGATGTCCGCCCCCGAGCCCGAGCCCGTCGTCACGGCTCCCGTTGCCGCCGCCCCGGCGACCCCGAACTGGACCGGATTCTACGCCGGTGGTCAGCTTGGCTATGCCAATGCCGGCTGGGACGGTATCAGCGACGAGTTCGACGGCGACAACGCGTTCGACGGCGATGACGGCCTGATCGGCGGTCTCGTGGCGGGCTATGACTACGACCTGCAGAACGGGTTCGTGGTCGGTGCCGGTCTCGATTACGACTTCACCGACATTGATCTGGGTGCCCAGAACGCCTCGATCGAGGAAGTGTTCCGCGCCAAGCTGCGTGGCGGCTACAAGATCGGCCGTGGCCTGCTTTATGGCACCGGCGGCTATGCATGGGCCGACACCGACAACCTTGGCGACGATGACGGCTACTTCGTCGGCGCCGGCTACGAGCACCTGATCACCGACCAGTTCTCGCTCGGCCTCGAAGGTCTCTATCACGAGATCGACGACTTCGGCACGGGCATCGGCGAAGACTCCCTGACGACCGTCCAAGCACGCGGCACGTTCCGCTTCTGATCTGGCTTGATATGACGACCGAGGGCGGCCCCGCGCGGGCCGCCCTTTTTCATTGCCCGGATTTGCGTACATGTCGGGGGACAAAAACGTACACCCTGTACGCTGGCTTCAATCGAGGTCGAGCCTGTCCTTCAGGGCCCTGAAAGTCGTGCGATCCGCATCCTCCATCGGCGCCACGCGCGACTTGAACAGCGTCGCCTGCGACTTCAGGATCAGGCCATCGTCCAGCGTTTTCAGATGGTTGGCCCGCAGCGTGTCACCGGTCGAGGTGATGTCGGCGATCGCCTCGGCGCTTTCGTTCTTGACCGTGCCCTCGGTCGCGCCCTGGCTGTCCACCAGCTGGTAATCCGCGACCCCGTTCTCGCGCAGGAACTCGCGCACGAGGCGATGGTATTTCGTCGCGATTCTCAAGCGAAATCCGTGCCTTAGCCGGAACGCGGCGGCCACCGCGTCGAGGTCGTCAAGACAGCTGACATCCACCCAGGCCCGCGGCACCGCGATCACCAGATCCGCCTGTCCGAACCCCAGCTCGGCCAGTTCCGCGACAAGATTTTCCCATTGCCCCAGCGTCTCGCGCACCAGGTCGGTGCCGGTGACGCCCATATGAATGCGCCCGGCGGCCAGTTCCCGCGGGATCTCGCCCGCCGACAGCAGGATAAGTTCCACGTTATCAATGCCTTGAACAAATCCCGCATATTCGCGATCGCCCCCCGCGAGGCCCAGCTCGATGCCGTGCCGCGCGAACCAGTCAAAGGTCTTCTCCATCAGCCGCCCCTTCGACGGCACCCCAAGTTTCAGGCTCATGTCACCCCCCCGAGGGCCAGCACCAGCCCGGGCCTGATCACCCCGCCGACCGCCCCGCTCTGGTGGCCCGCGCCAAGCTGACGGGTCAGCGCATCGTAGCGCCCGCCGGTCGCCACGGGCGGCAGGTCGGGACGGTTTTCTGCATGGAAACCAAAGACAAAGCCGTCATAGTACTCCATCTGAACGCGGCCGTAACTGGCCTCGAAATCGAGCTTGGCACTGTCGATGCCGCGCGCCTCCATCGCCTCGAGCCGGCGCGCCAAGCGCGTCACCGCGGGCCGGATCGCGGCCATGTCCACCGCGATGTCGCGCAGCCGTTCCAGCGCGTTGTCGCTGGTCTCGCGCACGGCCAGGATCGCGTCGAGCAGGTCCACCTCGGCGCGGGCGATCGGCGCGGTTTCGGCATCCTCCCGCAACGCCTTGATCCGGCACGAGATTTCATCCGTCCCGCGCAGCCCGACCAGGGGCGCGGCCCCCGCCATCGGGTCGTCGGCCGCCAGCAGCGCCGCGCGCGCCTCGGGCACAGGTGCGCGCCCCGAGAAGCGGTCGATCAGCGCGCGGAACCGCCGAGGCCGCCAGATATGCCGCCGCAGCGCCGCCTTGCGCCTGTCAGTGGTGCGCAAACCCTCGACCGCCGCCATCAAGATGCCCATGTCTCCGGTCGCCGCGCGCAGGCCAAGCGGGCGCAGGATATTGAAAACCATCGAGAAAACCTCGGAATCCGCCGCGTCGGGCGCATCACGCTCGAAGATCTCGTAGCCCACCTGGATATATTCGTTGGCGCGCGCGGGATCCTCTTCCTGCCGCCGGAACACCTCGCCGGAATAGGTATAGCGCGCGGGCTCGCTCCCGTTCTGCATATGCATCTGCACCACCGGCACGGTGAAATCCGGGCGCAGCATCTGCTCGCCCCGCAGCGCATCCGAGGTGACATAGGCCCGCGCGCGGATATCCTCGCCGTAAAGATCGAGCAGCGCCTCGGCGGGTTGCAGGATCGCGGTCTCGACGGGTTGCGCGCCTGCCGCCTCGAAGAGGCCACGCAGGCGCGCGGCCTCGCCCAAGATCGCGGCGCGGTCGGGGATCATCCCTGCACCGCCAGAATTTCGCGTACCTTTTTAACGAGTTGATCGCGCGGCACCTCGACCTGGCTGGGGCGTTCCTTCCATTCCTCGAGCGTGGCGCCTTCGGCCAGTTGCGCGCCGAGGATCAGGTCCTTGATCTGCACGACGCCCTTGTCGAACTCGTTGCTGCCCGCGATGATCGCGATGGGGCTGCCGCGCCGGTCGGCATATTTCATCTGGTTGCCGAAATTCTTGGGGTTGCCGAGATAGACCTCGGCGCGGATTTTGCCTTTCGAAGGATCATTCGGGTCAAGGTCCGAGTTACGCAATTCGCCGACCATGCTCTGATACTCGGCCATACGGGCGCGATCCATCACGGTGACGACGACAGGGCCGGACCAGATGTTTGAATCACCCACTTTACCTTTTGCGTGCAAGGCGGCCAGCAAGCGGTCAACGCCGATGCTGACGCCGGTGGCGGGCACGGCCTGCCCGGTAAAGCGCTTGACCAGATCGTCATACCGACCGCCGCCGGCAACGCTGCCGAATTGCCGCGGGCGACCTTTTTCATCAAGGATTTCAAAGGTCAACTCGGCCTCGTAGACCGGGCCAGTATAGTAGCCGAGGCCGCGGACGACGGACGGGTCGATCACGATACGATCAGGGCCGTAGCCTTGGGCTTCGACAAGTTCGGCAAACTCCATCAACTCTCCGATGCCATCGGACCCAATACCTGACTGACCGATTATCTCGTTCAATCTGGTAAGTGTCTTTAGGCTATTCGCGCGCTTTGCCTCGAGAAAGCCGAGGATGAGTTCTGCCTGAGCATGGGAAAGGCCTGCACCCTCGGTTAAGTCGCCACTTTCGTCACGTCTTCCAGCGCCAAGCAGCATACTCACTCCGTCACGCCCTAGGCGGTCCAGCTTGTCAATTGCTCTCAGCACGGCTCCTCTGGTGCGCTCATCATCCGCCACTACTCCGGCGGCCTCCAACACCCCATTCAAAACTTTCCGATTATTCACCCGCACCACGTAATCGCCGCGCGGGATACCGACCTCTTCGAGGCAATCGGCCAGCATCGCGCAGATCTCGGCGTCGGCGGCCATGCTGCTCGTTCCCACCGTATCTGCATCGCATTGATAGAACTGGCGAAACCGACCCGGGCCGGGTTTCTCGTTGCGCCAGACCGGCCCCATCGCGTAGCGGCGGTATGGCGTCGGCAGATCGTTGCGGTGCTGGGCAAAGACGCGGGCCAGGGGCGCCGTCAGGTCATAGCGCAGGGCGAGCCACGTGTCGTCCTCGTCCTGCCAGGCGAACACGCCGTCATTGGGCCGATCGACATCCGGCAGGAACTTGCCAAGCGCCTCGACCGTCTCGACAGCACTCGATTCCAGCGCGTCGAACCCGTAGCGGTGATAGACCCCGGCAATGGTGTTCAGCATCGCGGCGCGTTCGGTCACATCCGTGCCGAAATAATCGCGAAACCCTTTCGGCGTTTCCGCCTTGGGGCGCGGCTGTTTGCGGGGTTTGGCCATAGGTTTGTCCTTGCGACGGCTGTCGCGGCGCGGTCTAGCCGAAGGCCCGCGCAGGGGCAAGCCGGGCGGCGCGATTGACCGCCCGCCAGCGGGGGCTTACACCCTGCGCATGACCGAGATCGAGGAAAAGCTCGCCCATCTGATCCGCGCCGTCGACGACCTGTCGGAGGTGATCGCGCGGCAGGACCGCGAGATCGACTGGCTGCGCGCCCGTGTGCAGATTTTGCTGGAACGCGAGGCGGCGCGGCAGGAAGATGGCGAGGGCAGCGTGACCGTCGGCGACACTCGCCCGCCGCATTACTGACGCGGTGAAAGCGTTAGATCTCTTCGACCATCATCACGCCGCTCAGGCTCTTGATCGCGCCCTTGATCTGCGGGGTGACGGGGTATTCGACGCCACTGTCGATCTCGACCTCGCCGGGCAGCCCGTCGCCCATCAACCGGAAATGGATCGGCCCCGGTGCGCCCGCGCGGGTCGTCTTGGCGGCCCCTTCCAGCACGCTCGCGACCGACCCGATCACCCCCGGCTGATCCACGAAGATCCGCAGACCCACGGCCCCGGCATGCGCGACCATCCCGTCGATGGGCTGCACCGCGCGACACAGAAGTTTCAACTGGTCGCTTTCCAGCGTCGCCTCGGCGGTGATGACGACCTGCGCGCCGGTCTCGAGGAACTCGCGCGATTTCTCGAGCACGTCGGAGAAGATCGTCACCTCGTAGCCGCCGGTGGTGTCGGACAGCTGCGCGAAGGCGAAGCGGTTACCGCGCGCCGATTTACGCTCCTGCCGACCGGCCACGACGCCGGCCATCTTCACGAGCGCGGGGCCGCGCTCGACCCGGGCGGTCACCTCGTCGAGCGTCTTGACCTCCTGCCGCTTGAGCACGGTCATGTAATCGTCCAGTGGATGCCCCGAGAGGTAGAACCCGACGGCCCTGAACTCTTCGGTCAGGCGCTCGGCGGGCAGCCAGTCCTCGACCGGCACCAGCCGCGGCTCCGGCAGGTCGTCACCCGCCTCGCCGAAAAGCGAGACCTGGCTGGAGTGCTTCTGCTCATGGATCGCGGCCGAATAATTCATCAGCGCCTCGAGGCTCTCAAAAACGCGGCGACGGTTGCGGTCAAGCTCGTCGAAGGCGCCGGCGCGCGCCAGCATTTCCAGCGGGCGCTTGCCGATGCGCTTGAGATCCACGCGCCGGGCCATGTCGTAAAGCGTGGCGAAGGGCCGGTCGCCGCGCCCCTCGACGATCAGCTTCATCGCCTCGACACCCACATTCTTGAGCGCGCCGAGCGCGTAATGCAGCCGCCCCTGCCGCACCGCGAACATCGCCTCGGACCGGTTCACGCAAGGCGCGGCCCATGGCAGCCCGAGGCCCTTCTTCACCTCCTGGAAATAGACGGAGAGCTTGTCGGTCAGGTGTATGTCGCAATTCATCACGCCGGCCATGAATTCCACCGGGTGATTGGTTTTCAGCCATGCGGTCTGGTAGCTGACCACCGCGTAGGCCGCCGCGTGCGACTTGTTGAAGCCGTAATTGGCGAACTTGTCGAGCAGGTTCCAGACCTCGATCGCCTTGTCCTTGTCGACGCCGTTCTTCGCCGACCCGTCGAGGAACTTCGGCCGTTCGGCATCCATCGCCGCCTGGATCTTCTTGCCCATGGCGCGGCGCAACAGGTCGGCGCCGCCAAGTGAATAGCCTGCCATTTCCTGCGCGATCTGCATCACCTGTTCCTGGTAGACGATGATGCCTTGGGTCTCGTCGAGGATGTGATCGACCGACGGATGCAAATGATCGCGGGCGCTGAGGCCGTTCTTGACCTCGCAATATTTCGGGATGTTCTCCATCGGGCCCGGGCGGTAAAGGGCCACCAGCGCAACGATGTCCTCGATGCAGGTGGGCTTCATGCGCTTCAGCGCATCCATCATGCCAGAGCTTTCCACCTGGAAGACGGCGACGGTGCGGGCGCGCGAATAAAGCGCGTAGGTCTTCTCGTCGTCGAGCGGGATCTGCCCGATGTCGTTCTCGGCGCCGGCGAAGGGCTCATAGATGGTGCTGCCGTCCTGTGCGGTGTGCAGGTCGCGCCCCTCGGCGTGGATCTGCTGAATCGCGTTCTGGATCACGGTCAGGGTTTTCAGCCCCAGAAAGTCGAACTTCACCAGCCCCGCCTGTTCGACCCATTTCATGTTGAACTGCGTCGCCGGCATGTCGGCCCGCGGATCCTGGTAGAGCGGGACAAGCGCGTCGAGCGGCCGGTCGCCGATCACCACGCCGGCGGCATGGGTCGAGGCGTTCCTGAGCAGCCCTTCGACCTGCTGGCCATAGGTCAGCAGCCGGTCCACGACCTCTTCCTTCTCGGCCTCCTGCTTCAGCCGGGGCTCGTCGGTCAGCGCCTGTTCGATGCTGACGGGCTTCACGCCCTCGACCGGGATCATCTTGGACAGGCGATCGACCTGCCCGTAGGGCATCTGCAGCACCCGCCCGATATCGCGTACCGCCGCTTTCGACAGCAGCGCGCCGAAGGTGATGATCTGCCCGACCTTGTCGCGGCCGTATTTTTCCTGGACGTACTGGATCACCTCCTCGCGGCGATCCATGCAGAAATCGATGTCGAAATCGGGCATGCTGACCCGCTCTGGGTTCAGGAACCGCTCGAACAGCAGATTGTACCGCAGCGGATCGAGATCGGTGATCGTCAGCGCATAGGCCACGAGGCTGCCCGCGCCCGAACCGCGCCCCGGCCCGACCGGGATATCGTGATCCTTGGCCCATTTGATGAAATCGGCGACGATCAGGAAATAGCCGGGAAAGCCCATCCCCTCGATGATGCCCAGCTCGAAATCGAGGCGTTTCTCGTACTCCTCGACCGATGCCGCGTGGGGAATGACGGCAAGGCGTTTTTGCAAGCCTTCGTGCGCCTGGCGGCGCAGCTCGTCGACCTCGTCATCGGCGAAGCGCGGCAGGATCGGGTCGCGCCGGTAGGCGCCGAAGGCGCAACGCTTCGCGATCTCGACAGTGTTCTCCAGCGCCTCGGGCAGATCGGCGAACAGCGCCGCCATCTCGTCCTGGCTCTTGAAATAGTGCTGCGGGGTCAGGCGGCGGCGCGGCTCCAGCTGATCGACATAAGCGCCGTCGGCCACGCAGAGCAGCGCATCATGCGCCTCGTACATCTCGGATTTGGGGAAATGCACGTCGTTGGTGGCCACCAGCGGCAGGTCCATCGCGTAGGCCATCTCAATCAGGCCGCGCTCTGTCTGACGCTCGGCCTCGGGCGCGCCGTCCTCACCGGGATGGCGCTGCAATTCGACGTAAAGCCTGTCGCCGAACGCACCGGCCAAGCGCCGCATCAGCGCCTCGGCCGCCGGTCGCTGCCCGCCCTGCAAGAGCCGCCCGACCGGCCCGTCGGGCCCACCGGTCAGGCAGATCAGCCCGCCCGCGTGATGCTCCAGCTCGTCGGCCGTGACATGCGCAAGCTGCCCGTCGCCACGCAGGTAGAGGCACGAATTCAGCTTCATCAGGTTCTGGTACCCGGCTTCGTCCTGGGCCAGCAGCACAACCGGCGCGGGCGGTCTGGCGCGCTCGCCGGGATTCGCCGCCAGGTATTCCATATCCACCTGGCAGCCCATGATCGGCTGGATGCCGGCCTCTTGGGCGGTGACGGAAAATTCGAGGGCTGCGAACATGTTGTTGGTGTCGGTCACCGCCACCGCGGGCATTCCGGAGACCGCGCACAGACCGGGCAGTTTCTTCAGACGCACGGCCCCGTCGAGCAGGGAGTATTCGGTATGCAAACGCAGATGGATGAATCGGGGATCACTTGTCATGTCGATCACATTAGCCTTGGGCCGCGGCGAGCGAAAGCCGCCGCGGATCGGCCATCTGATGAAAACACGCGCAGCGCCGGCAGAGGGGATACGCGAATCCGCACGGGGCCATTGCCGTTGGCACCAAGGCTGCGTTACTGACACCGGAACATGCTGCCAGCATCCGGGACCGACCACGCGTGACACCGCCGCTTCTGAGCATTGACCGCCTGTCCAAGGCCTATCCGGGTGTCGTCGCCAACGATGCCGTGTCGCTGGAGGTCCGCGACGGCGAGGTGCATGCACTACTGGGCGAGAACGGCGCGGGCAAATCGACGCTGGTAAAGATGATCTACGGCCTCGTGAAACCCGATGGCGGTAGGATGCGCTTGCGCGGCGCGCCTTACGCCCCCGAGGATCCGAACGCGGCGCGCAAGGCCGGCGTGGCGATGGTGTTTCAGCATTTCTCGCTCTTCGAGGCGATGAGCGTGGCCGAAAACGTCGCCCTCGGCATGGCAGCGCCGCCGCGGCTGCGCGACCTGTCGGCGCGGATCCGCGAGGTCTCGCGCACCTACAGACTGCCGCTCGACCCGCAGCGGATCATCGGCGATCTGTCGGCGGGCGAACGTCAACGGGTCGAGATCATCCGTTGCCTGCTGCAGGAGCCGCGCCTGCTGATCATGGACGAGCCGACGAGCGTCCTGACCCCGCAGGAGGTCGAGATCCTGTTTCAGACCCTGCGCCAACTGACCGCCGAGGGGGTCGCGATCCTCTATATCTCGCACAAGCTGGAAGAGATCCGCAGCCTGTGCGACCGCGCGACCATCCTGCGCCGCGGCCGCAACGTGGCCACCTGCGTGCCGCGCGAGACCTCGGCGCGCGAGATGGGCGAGATGATGGTCGGCGCCTCCTTCGCCGCACCCCAACACGTGGCGCATGCGCCCGGCAACGTGGCGCTCACGGTCTCCGGCCTGTCGATGCGCGCGCCCTCGGCCTTCGGCACGTCGCTGAAGGACATCACGTTCTCGGTGCGCCGCGGCGAGATCCTCGGGCTTGGCGGGGTGGCCGGCAGCGGCCAGGACGAATTGCTGTCGGCCCTTGCGGGCGAAACCCCGACGGCGGCGGGCGCGATCCGGCTGAACGGGGCCGCGATCGGCCGGCTTGGCCCCAACGCCCGGCGCAGGCTGGGGCTGCTGACCGCGCCAGAGCAACGGCTGGGCCATGCCGCAGCCCCCGAGATGAGCCTGACGGAAAACGCCTTCATGACCGGCGCGCAGCGCGAGGGGCTGGTATCACACGGCTTTGCCAGGTGGGGCGCGGCGCGCGATTTCGCGCAGGCGATCATCACAAGGTTCGACGTGCGTACACCCGGCCCCGACGTCGCCGCGCGGGCGCTGTCGGGGGGCAACCTGCAAAAATTCGTGATCGGGCGCGAGGTGCTGCAGCGCCCCGAGGTTCTGGTCGTCAACCAGCCCACCTGGGGGGTCGATGCCGCCGCCGCCGCGTCTATCCGACAGGCGCTGCTCGATCTCGCCGCAGCAGGTGCGGCGATCCTGTGCATCAGCCAGGACCTAGACGAGTTGATGGAGATCTCCGACCGGTTCGGCGCGCTCAATGCCGGGCGCCTGTCGCCGATCCGGCCCGCGAAAGGCCTGAGCGTCGAGGAGATCGGCCTGATGATGGGCGGCGCGCATGATCTGGAGCCGGCGCATGCCTGAGCGGTCGGATCCGAGTATTTCTGGAAAGATGAACAAACTGGCGTGCAGGCCGGGGCGCTCGCCATGCTGAAGCTGGAGACCCGGCCGCAGCCCTCGGTGCTCTGGACATGGGTGGCGCCGATTCTGGCGGTGGTAATCACGATGCTGGCCGGGGGCACGCTTTTCGCCGCGCTCGGCAAGGACCCGGTCGACGCGATCGCCACGATCTTCTGGCAACCGCTTTTCGGCGAGTTCGCGCATTACTACCGCCCACAGCTTCTGATCAAGGGCGCGCCGCTGGTGCTGATCGCCATCGGTCTCGGCCTCGGGTTCCGGGCGGGGATCTGGAATATCGGGGCCGAGGGCCAGTATATCATGGGCGCGCTGAGCGGCGCGGGCGTGGCGCTGGCCCTCTACCCTATGGACAGCGTGCTGGTGTTTCCGTTGATGGTGCTTGCCGGTGCGCTTGGCGGCTGGACATGGGCGATGATCCCGGCAGTGCTGAAAGTGCGCTTCGGGACCAACGAGATCCTCGTGTCGCTGATGCTGGTCTACGTGGCCGAGCAATTGCTGGCCGCCATGGCGCTCGGACCGATGAAGAACCCCGAGGGGCGCGGCTTTCCCGGCTCGCGTAACCTGCGCAACTATGACAGCGCCCACAATGCCGAGCTGATTGCGGGAAGCGGCATGCATTGGGGCGTAGTGGCCGCGTTCGTCGCGGTGATCCTCGCCTACGTGCTGCTGACGCGCCACCGCCTTGGCTATCACATCCGCCTGACCGGGCAGGCGCCGCGCGCGGCGCGGTTCGCCGGTGTGCGCACCGCCCGGCTGGTGGTGATCTGCCTCGGCAGCGCGGGTGCCCTGGCCGGGCTGGCGGGTATGTTCGAGGTGGCGGGCCCCGCCGGGCAGGTGACCATCGATTTCAACGTGGGCTACGGGTTCACCGCGATCATCGTGGCGTTTCTGGGCCGGTTGCATCCGGTGGGCATCCTTGCAGCGGGCGTGTTGATGGCGCTGACCTATATCGGGGGCGAGATCGCGCAATCCAATCTCGGCCTGCCCGCCGCCGCGATCCAGGTGTTCCAGGGCATGCTGTTGTTCTTCCTGCTGGCGGTGGACGTGCTGACCCATTACCGCATCCGCATCACGAGACGAGAGGCGGCCTGATGGATCTTGGCACGATCGACCCGGCGCTGCTGCTGGCCTCGCTGATTGTGGCGGCGACACCGATCCTGCTGGCCGCACTGGGCGAACTGGTGGTCGAGCGCGCGGGCGTGCTCAACCTCGGCGTCGAGGGGATGATGATCACCGGGGCGATCTGCGGCTTCGCCGTGGCGGTCAATTCCGGCTCTCCGCTGGTAGGGTTCGCGGCGGCGGCGGCGGGCGGGGCGATGCTGGCGCTCTTGTTCGCGCTGCTCACGCAATTCGCGCTGGCCAACCAGGTGGCCAGCGGCCTTGCTCTGACGCTGTTCGGGCTGGGCCTCTCGGCGCTGCTGGGGCAGGGCTATGTCGGGATCAAGCCCCCGTCCACGCCGCGGCTGGACATCCCGATCCTGGGCGACATCCCCTTTCTGGGGCGCGTGCTCTTTTCGCATGACCCGGTGGTGTATCTCGGGCTGGCGCTGACGGGGCTGATCTGGTGGATGCTGCGCCACAGCCATGCGGGGATGGTCCTGCGGGCCGTGGGCGAGAACCATCATGCCGCGCATGCGCTCGGCTACAAGGTGGTGCGCATCCGGGTGCTGGCGATCCTGTTCGGCGGGGCCTGCGCCGGGCTTGGCGGGGCGTATCTGAGCCTCGTGCGCGTGCCGCAATGGACCGAAGGCATGACCTCGGGCGCCGGCTGGATCGCGCTGGCACTGGTGGTCTTCGCCTCTTGGAAGGCGGGCCGCGTCCTGCTGGGGGCGTGGCTTTTCGGCGGGGTCACGGTGCTGCAGCTCAACCTGCAGGCAGTCGGCATCGCCATCCCGGTCGAGTACCTGTCGATGTCGCCCTATCTGGTTACCATCCTCGTGCTGGTCACCATGTCCGCCGACAAGTCGCGCGCGCCAGCCTCGCTTGGCCGCACCTTTCACGCATCCCAATGAAAAAGCCATGCAACACAGGGAGTTTCCGCATGAAAATCACTCCGTTTCTCGCCTCCGCCACGCTGGCGCTTGGTCTTGCGGCCGGCGCCGCGGCGCAGGACACGACCAAGGTCGGGTTCATCTATGTCGGCCCGATCGGCGATGGCGGCTGGACCTATGAGCACGATCAGGCGCGACTCGCCGTAGAAGAGCATTTCGGCGACCGGGTCGAGACCGTCTACCAGGAAAGCGTGCCCGAGGGCGCCGATGCCGAACGCGCGATCACCCAAATGGCGCTGCAGGGGGCGGACCTGATCTTTACCACATCGTTCGGATTCATGGAGCCGACGCTGGCCGTCGCCGCTAAATTTCCGAACGTGAAGTTCGAACACGCCACCGGCTACAAGACCGCGCCCAATGTCTCGACCTATTCGGCGCGGTTTTACGAGGGGCGCGCGGTCCAGGGTCATATCGCGGGGCGGATGACCGAGACAAACCAGATCGGCTATATCGCCTCGTTCCCGATCCCCGAGGTCATCCGCGGCATCAACGCCGCGTTCCTGCACGCCCGCGAGGTCAATCCGGAGGTCGAGTTCAAGATCATCTGGGCCTATACATGGTTCGACCCGGCAAAAGAGGCCGACGCGGCGACCGCCCTGATCGAGCAGGGTGCCGACGTGATCCTGCAGCACACCGATTCCACCGCGCCGCAGGCGGCCGCGGAAAAGGCCGGGAATGTGATCACCTTCGGACAGGCGTCGGACATGTCGGAATACGCGCCGATGCCGCGGGTCAGCTCGATCATCGACAACTGGGCGCCCTACTATATCGAGCGCGTTCAGGCGGTGATCGATGGCACATGGGAAAGCCAGCAGGTCTGGCACGGTATCGCCGAGGGCATGGTCGAGATCGGCGAGATCACCGACGCCGTACCCGCCGAGGTGCGCGACGAGGCGCTTGCGCTGGAACAGGCGATGGCCGAGGGCGACTATCACCCCTTCACCGGGCCGATCGACCGACAGGATGGCAGCGCGTGGCTGGCCGAGGGCGAGGTCGCCGATGACGACACGCTTCTGGGCATGGATTTCTATGTCGAGGGTCTCAGCGGCCAGATCCCCAACTGAAGATGCACCCGCTGGACGCCCCCACGCCCCGACCGGCGTGGGGCCTTTTCAGTTCACGCGCTTTTCCAGCACCAGGAACGTCATCAGCCCCATCGGCGGCAGATCCCGGCGGATGGCGATATGAAGGCGCGGATCCTGCAGCACGGTCCGCATCTCGAAATCCGACTGCCAGCCGAGCATGTTCTCGAGCGGCGAGACCGCCCGCGCCAGCCCGGCCCAGATCCCGCGATCGTGCTTGAAATGGTTGGTGATGACCACCTGCCCCCCGGGCCGCAGCACACGGGCGATCTCGGACATCACGACTTCGGGCTCGGGAACCACCGAGACCACGTGCATGGCCGCCACGGTGTCGAAACTGTCATCTGGAAAGTCCAGCGCGCGGGCATCCATCTGCCGCAGCCCCGCGACATGGGTCAGGCCCTGCTTGGCGACCCGCGCGCGCGCCTTGCGCAGCATGTCCTCGCTGTAATCCATGCCCGTCACCCGCAGCCCGCGATCATAGGCTTCCAGCGACAGGCCGGTGCCCACGCCTACCTCGAGCACGTCCCCGCCGCGAGTGTTGATATGGCGCACCGCCGCGCGCCGCCCGGCCTGGGTGATCCGGCCGAAGGTCGCGTCATAGACGGGCGCCCACCGGGCATAGGAACTCGAAACCGCCTGCAATTCCATCGTTCAACCTCGCTTGTTGTACATCATCGGGCCGCGTCGCCGGGATACCAGACAAGGGCCGCCCATATCACCACCGCGACATATATCAGCCCCATCAGGATCAGCGCCGCCCATGTGAAAAGGACCAGCGCCGCGGCCACGCAGGCAAAGCCCAGAAGGAAAAATTTCACGTTCTCGCGCGAGATCCGGGTCTGCTTGAACGACCAGACCGGAACCGGCGAGATCAGCAGCAGCCCGACACCGGCCATGTAAAGCGCTACCAGCCATGCGGGCGGGTGCGGCATCTCCGGCAGGGCGAAGGTCACGAACATCGGCAGCATCGCCAGAAGCGCGCCGGCCGGGGCTGGCAGGCCGGTGAAATAGGCTCCGGATCCGCCCTTTGGTGTCTCTTCCTTGGCGCTGACATTGAACCGCGCGAGGCGCATCACACAGCACACCGAGAAGAACAGCACCGCGATCCAGCCGGCATGCCGCATGTCCTGCAGACCCCAGTAATAGATCACCAGCGGGGCCGCGACGCCAAAATTGAGGAAATCGGCCAGCGAATCGAGCTCGGCCCCCATGGCGCTGCTGCTGCGCAACAGCCGCGCGAGACGCCCGTCGAGCCCGTCGAGCACACCGGCGATCAGCAGCAGCTGCACGGCGCGCACGTAATCGCCCTGCACCCCCAGCCGGATCGCCGTGACGCCCGCACAGATCGCCGCAACCGTCAGCATGTTGGGCAAAAGCTGCGCCAGCGTCACCTCTTTGCGCGGCCGCCCTGTCACGGGTCGAGCTCCGCCAGCACCGTCTCGCCCGCGATCATCGTCTGGCCCACGCGCACCTGCGGCGCGATTCCCTCGGGCAGGTAGACGTCGAGGCGCGAGCCGAACCGGATCAGCCCGAAGCGTTCGCCGCGCGACAGCGACGCCCCCTCGCCGGTGAAACAGACGATGCGCCGCGCCACCAGACCGGCGATCTGCACCACCGGCAGCAGGCGTCCGTCAGCCATCTCGATCACCACGCCGTTGCGCTCGTTATCCGCGCTCGCCTTGTCGAGCGACGCGTTCAGGAACTTGCCAGGCCGGTACGCGACGGTTCTCACCGTGCCCGCCACGGGCGCGCGGTTGATGTGACAGTCGAAGACGCTCATGAACACGCTGACCCGGGTCAGGGGCGTGTCGGGCAGGCCCAGTTCCGACGGCGGCACCACCGGCTCGATCAGCGACACGATGCCGTCGGCGGGGCTGACGATGACGTTGGGGCGTTCGGGCACCACGCGCTCGGGATCGCGAAAGAAGTAATAGCACCAGATCGTCAGGCCGACCCCGATCCAGCCCAGCTCATCCGCGATCAGGAAAAGCACAAGCGTGACGGCCGCGAAGATCGCCACGAAGCGCCGCCCCTCGGGGTGCATCGGCTTCAGGAAGGTCTCGTGCATCTTCATGCGGGCAATCTCCCATGGCGTGCAACTGAGCACCGCCTAAGGCCCCGGCCCCGAAGATGCAAGGCGGCAACTCGGACTTGGCGGGAACCGGCGCGCGGGCAGAGGATCGCGGCCGCGGTTCCGTCGACATCGTTTGCGGTGAATTTTTTCGGACACGCAACGTGCTTGGGCCGGTGTCGTGCCACCGTGGTGCCTGTCCACCTACGGCATGCCGCCCTCGGCAGATATCTACCGCCGCGCGTCCCAGCTTTTCGAGGCGAACTGGCGGGTATAGAATTCCCCCATCAAGCCGATGACCAGAAGGGTCACCCCCACATAGACGGGATAATCCAGCGACGTCTTGTGGGGAAAGTAGTTGATGAACACGAATCCCCGCGCCTGGTCGATCGTGTGGAACAGGGGGTTCCACGAGAACATGTCGAACATGAACGCAGGCAGGCTGTTGGCCACGAACATCTTGCCCGACGCGATCATGTTGGCGCGTTGATAGATGGTTGTGAACAGCGACACGAAAGTCGGAAACCACGGCTTTATGGCCAGCAGCACGAGCCCGACGGCGACCCCGGTGAACCATGCCAGCAGCAGCATCCCGATCGCCGCGACCGGTTGATGGATGGTGATCGGCGTGAAGGCGACGTGATAGACGAAGAGGATGACCGCCATCGACAGCACCTGGATGTAGAGCGACCCGAGCGCCGAGGCGCAGATTGCGACGATGGTGTTCATTGGCGCGTGCTGCATCATCGGCGAGGACGGCCCTTCGGACCCGACCACGGCCCCGACCGCCTTGATATGCGTGAGGTAAAGGAAGATTCCCGACATCATGAACAGCAGGAAGTCGCCGCGCAGCTTCGCCCCGCGCAGCCCGAGCAGGCTGAACATCACGTAGAAGGCCATCACGATGATCACCGCCGTCGCGATGTTGAGCACCAGCGCGATCACCGCGTTGCCATGCCCCTGGCGAATGTTGCGGACGGTCGCATGATAGATCAGCTCGAGCAGGACGACGGCCGAATGGACGCTCGATTGCGGGCGGGCGGTGTGAAACATCGGACCTCTGGCTGGCTGCCTGCGGCATGGTGGTGCGGGTGACTTGCGCTTGTCACTGGACATAGCATAGGGGCAATGCGTGATCTATTCATTAAGGGCGCCCCACCGCCCGACCGGACAAAGGAGCGGGACTTGGACCATCAGGCACTGACAGCAGAGATGCGGCGGCTGGCCCTCGAGGCGGGCGCGCGGATCATGGAAATCTACGAGGCCGACGATTTCGACGTGAAGGTGAAATCCGACGACAGCCCGGTGACAGAGGCCGACGAGGCCGCCGATGCAAGCATCTCGGCCGGGCTGCGCGCGGCCTTCCCGGATGTCACGCTGATCACCGAGGAACAGGCGGAATCGCACGCGCTGCGCGGCCAGACCTTCCTGATCGTCGATCCGCTGGACGGCACCAAGGAATTCATCAACCGGCGCGGTGATTTCACCGTCAACATCGCCTATATCGAGGACGGGCACCCGATCCGCGGTGTGGTCTACGCCCCGGCGCAGGGCCGCATGTTCTACACCCTGCCCGACGGCACCTCCGTCGAAGAGGACGGACCGTTCGACGCGGGAACCCCCGGCGTGCAACGTCCGATCCGCGTCGCGTCACCCGACGACACCGCGCTGATGGTGGTGGCGAGCAAATCCCACCGGGATGCGGCGACCGACGCCTATATCGGCAAATACGCGGTCAGGGACATGACAAGCGCCGGCTCCTCGCTGAAATTCTGCCTCGTGGCGACGGGCGAGGCCGATCTCTATCCCCGCCTCGGCCGCACGATGGAATGGGACACCGCCGCCGGTCACGCAGTACTGGCCGGCGCTGGCGGCCATGTCGTGCGTTTCGACGACCACGCGCCGCTGACCTACGGCAAGCCGGGCTACGAGAACCCTTTCTTCCTCGCCCACGCCCCCGGCGTCGACCTGAAGCCGGGCGACGCATGAGCGTTCTGGTCGTCATCCCCGCGCGCTATGCATCGAAGCGCTATCCCGGCAAGCCGCTGGCACAGCTGGCCGGCGCGGGCGGCGTCGCCAAATCGCTCGTCCAGCGCTCATGGGAGGCCGCCTGCGCGGTGCCGGGCGTGGCGCGCGTGGCGGTGGCCACCGATGACGACCGTATCAGAACGGCGGCCGAGGCCTTCGGCGCCGAGGTGGTGATGACGTCGACCGACTGCGCCAACGGCACGGAACGCTGCGCCGAGGCGCACGGCATACTCGGCGGCGACTACGAGATCGTGGTCAACCTCCAGGGTGACGCGCCGCTGACCCCGCCATGGTTCGTCGAGGACCTCGTCTCGGGCCTGCGCGCCGATCCCGCGGCCGAGGTCGCCACCCCGGTGATGCGCTGCGACGGGGCGGCGCTGAACGGGTTTCTCGCGGATCGCGCGGCGGGGCGTGTCGGGGGCACGACGGCCGTCTTCACGCGTGAGGGGCATGCGCTTTACTTCTCCAAGGAGGTGATCCCCTACACGTCGCAGACCTTTGCTGCGGACGCGCCCACGCCGGTCTACCACCATGTCGGCGTCTACGCCTACCGGCCGGCGGCGCTCGACGCCTATCCCGATTGGCAGCCCGGCCCCCTCGAGGGTTTGGAAGGGCTCGAACAGTTGCGTTTTCTGGAAAACGGCCGGCGCGTGGTGTGTATCGAGGTGAGCGCCCGCGGACGCCAGTTCTGGGAGCTCAACAATCCCGGGGACGTGCCGAAACTCGAAGAGATGATGCGCGACATGGGGCTTGACTGAGCACGCGACGAGACCCGTCCCCGGACCGGCGAGGCAGACGGGAAAGCCGGGCCCGCCGGCCGCCGTAAAAATGAGGTGAGGCGTCGCGATTGGCGAAATGACCGCGCCGCATGCGTGATGTAATACCTGACGGGAGGCACGCGCATGACCGAAACGATCACCTTCACCCTCGACGGCCGCGAGGTCACGGTGCCCGAGGGCTCGACCATCTGGGAGGCGGCGCACGGGCAGGGGCTGGTGATCCCGCATCTG